>CAJOPN010000081.1 GCA_905236285.1 uncultured Selenomonadaceae bacterium
AACAAAATCGGGATGAATATATTTGCCGCGGTCGCAAAGAAAGCCGATTTTGCTAATCAATGCATCAAGTGCTCGTTGATTTAATGTTGTCTTCTCGGCAAAAATCTCTTGAAGATAACGTATGAAGCGCGAATAATAAGTTTCGTCGCTGATTTTGTAGCCGTTTGGAAATCGTTCCTTCAAGATGTACTTGCATTTAAACGTTGGAGTTAATCTTTCACGATGAAAAAATTTTCCACTGCGTTTATAAATTTTCGAGAGCTTGAGCTTTAACAGTTCAACGGGATAATTCTTTTCATGCGCAAGGTTTATAATTGACTCCTCAAAAAATTTTTCTTCCATTATGGCCGGAAGATTTTTAATCAACGTCTCTTCGTCAAACGTAGTTCCGTGATGAAAAACGAAGGCATTACTTTCCTTATCATAGTTGAAAATTTCCGTACCATTTTCTTTGTCATAATTGAATCTTTTGATACCGAGATTTTCTTCATCCTTCAAAGCCTTTATAACGAAAAACCAAATCATTTCCGCATCGGAAGTGTCCAAAAAATTTTTGGCGTCGTCCAGAGTGAAAAGGGATTTCTCGTTAGTCAGTACACGAATAAAGTACAAAATTTTTTTCGCTCTATTTTTAGGGTGCCTGAATTTTCTGGCGGGTTTTGATTCTATCTGCCTTATTCTCTCACGAGTGAGACCAAATTCCTTTCCAGCCTGCTCAAGCGTGGCTCCTTCTGCGCGGCGACGCACAATCTCAAAATCACGCTCATTCTCAAATAGATTGGTGAGCATTTTTTTTGCGGCGACTCTTACGTCAAAGTCGAGTTCATCAACAAATTTTTTCAGCTCGTCAACGTCAAAATCAAAATTATTTTCTGAGAGGAATTTCGGAAATTGTTCAAGCGTCAAATTTTCGGGTAAAACAACGAATAGATTATTCTTCTCCAAACCGCAAGCAATCAAAAAAGGTCGTACTCGCTTGTCTCTAAACTCTTCCGGCAAGTCGCGAAAGGCACCTTTTATCGTCACGAAATCGGAGAACTTCTCAAACGCTGAGATTATCAAATCAATTTGCGGGTCGTGATTCAAAGCTGCGTCGCGCAAAAATCCATCAAGCTCTTCATTGGCAAGCCGTAAAGTTTTAGCGGGAATTTTTTTGCGTCGAGAGTCAAAGAATTTTTTCAGCGTAGAGATAAGATTGTCAAAGGAACCTTGACCAAAATTTCTTAAACTCGAAAGTTTTTGTCGGGAAGATTTTAAAAGTTCGGCAAGCGTCCTATATCCGTTGATTCTCAAGCAATGCTGTACACGAGCATTAAAATACAAATCGATAACTAAAACATTTTCATACGGGGTAAGGTCACTAATGTTAAAATATTTTTGCAAAATTTCTTCCGAATCATTAAAAACATCTTGCGTGGGAGAAATTTCTTCGGTGGAAATTTTTTCTTGGAAATCGAGTAAATTTTTTAGTTGCTTAATATCTTCATGCGATACGGCATATTCCGAGCGATATGCAATGAAATCCTCAATAGCCAACTCTTCAATAAAATTTTTCCCAGATTCTTGGCAGTACTTCAAAAAGTTCCTATATCGCCCCGATAATTTTTCTTCAATAAGACTTTTAGTCTTCACAAGCATCATCCTAAATTCAGTCCATACTTTAAATTTTCTTTCACTGGCAGATACCATAACACACGCAAAAGAATATATCAACAAATGATAAAAGAAAAGACATAAGCAATCTTTGATAAAATCAGTTCGAAAAGATGAAAGCTTATGTCAGACGTATTGTATGGTAAGGAATTAACGGACGAGCAATGGGAGAAAATAAAATTTCTATTCGAGAATCCCTAATTGCTTTCTTCGGTTTGAGCCTGCGCGGCGGCTTCAGCTTCAGCGGCGGCTTTTGCGGCAGCCTCAGCTTCGGCGGCGGCTTTCTTAGCCTCGTACTCGGCAATCATTTCGGGCGTACGGTAATCCTTGTGCGGCTCCAACTCCCCGAACTG
>CAJOPN010000082.1 GCA_905236285.1 uncultured Selenomonadaceae bacterium
AAGTCTTACGGGATAGAAGCTGCGTAAACCAGCTCCAGCGATTTTTGTCGCTTGAAAGCTCTCGACTTTAGTCGTGAGAAGTTTACTGATTATTCCTCCGTTACAATATAATAACGCGATTTCGTCCCGATTGTTTTGCTTTATAAAGTGCATTGTCCGAACGAATAAAAACTTCTTCTTCGGATTCGCCAGTTTTCGCTGAAGTCACTCCGACGCTCACCGTTCGCTGTCCGACACCTTCAAAATTATGTCTTTCAACGTCCTTCCTTAATCTTTCAGCAACTTTTCCTGCCGCCTCAGCATCATATCCCGGCAATAAAATTATAAATTCTTCTCCGCCCCAGCGTCCTGCTGCCTCGTCATTGTCTTCATTGACTTGATCGTGAATTATCTGCGCTACTTCTTTCAAAACCATGTCGCCTGTTGCATGTCCGTATGTATCATTGACTTTTTTGAAAAAATCTATATCAATCATAATCAGAGCGACGGGAGTATCTTTCAATTTTGCATTTATGAAAGCGTTGTGTATTCTCTGTTCAATTTCACGGCGATTAAATAATTGTGTCAATTCGTCAGTCAATGCCATGTATGAAAGCTGAACGTTTACAGTTTGAAGTTGACGATTTAATGTTGATAACTGTTGATATGCGCTGTTTAATGATGAAGTTGTACGTTCAACGAAAGTCGCCATTCGTTTCAACATTGAAATTTCTTTGCTTTCAACTGTATGTTCTTCCTTAATTTCTGCTATTTCATTGCCACCGCCTTCACGCATTGCAATCGCCATAAATGTACATTCATTATGAATTATTCCTTCTTCGACTCCGTAAAGTTCGCCTTCCGAAAAAAATCCTGCCGTCTTGGGAAAATTTTCAAACGCTCCGAGTTCAATATTAATTCCGTCTTTGCCCCAGAATGATTTTCTCAAAATGCAATCGTAAATCAACAGAACTTCAGGTTTAAATTCGCGTATTCTTTCACGGCATGCTCTTATATCAATTATAATTTCACCGGGATTTCCATAAGCCAATTTTAATTTTCGTCCTTGAGGTATTCCGGCATTTGAAATTATATAACCTTCTTTTGTGCAGTCGGCAGGGATTCTCAAAACGTCGTAACCGTATTCACTTGTATAAAACGGAAAGCCGATTGTATTTGCGACAAAATTTTCATCGTTGGGAATTTCCAAAAATTGTTGATAAACTTCATAAGCGGGACGACGATTTATTTCTTTGACGACTCTCGAAGTTGAATTTGTAACTTCAAGTTCCATTCCTAAAGGTTTCCAGCCGAGTACCCGATAAAGTTTTGCATATAAATCGTCACTCAAATATATTACGACAACGGCTCCACATTTGACAACACCGTTTCGTGAAAGAATAAATGCACTTTCTTTTAAATTTTCGTTAACGTTTGGAATGACTCCCATAACATTTGATCCGAATACAGTTATTTTTTTGTCTTGAAAATGAATTCCGCCTAAAAATTTTCTCGCGTCAAATTTTAAAAGTGTCGTGAATAATTCCACCGCTCGAACATTTTCTTTTTGATTTATATCTGTGCAGATTTTTTTTGAAATTAAATCTTCTTCGCCTTCACCAAATTCATATGTCAAAGTCTGAAGTTTGGCATTGTCAAAAAATGTTACAATGAACAAATGTTTTCCTTCCATTACTTTGGCATTGACTATACTGCCGTTACTTCCGCAACCGACTATTTCGGCCATAGGCAATTCATTTCTCAATACTTTTGAAAATTCTTCGACCTTCTCAATTTTCCATTCAATCAAAAATGCGCGAACCAATATGCTCGCCGGTTTTTCAATTTCAATTTTTTCTTTTATTTTTTGTAATTTTTCTTTCAATTCCGATGAATTTTCTGCCGTTACCAAATGTTGTCTCAAGTCATCACTTCCCTGCACATCATCATCAATAAATTATATATTCAGATAATTATAATATAAAAAAATTTTAAAAGCAAGAAAAAAAATAAGTGCCGCAGAAAATCGACACCGACAAAAAATTTTTTTCAAATTAAAAAATTAATTTCGATTGCAAACAATCTTGCAGAAAATAAAAATCGTCAAAACAAAAATTATCAAACCGAAAAGTTCAGGCATAATTCCGTTTAAAAATTCTTCAGAGGCAATGCTCAAAGGTGTATCACTTCCGCCGTTTGTAACCGACACGACAATCACAGCCGCGAGCAAAACTCCCATGATACTTTCACCGACGATTAAACCGGATGCAAAAAGTGTTCCGCGATTTTTATGCATTTCAATAGATTCTTCATCAAGATTTTTTTTGCGTAAAACTTTATCGAGAAAATAACCCATTACGGCACCGATAACGAGAGGAGTTTGAATTGAAGGCGGAAGATAAATTCCCATTCCGACAGCAAGAGGAGGCAGAGCATAATTCGTTCGACGAGTCAGATACAGATTAATTGCAACGAGAATCACGCCGAGACCGATCCCGATAAAAATATATTTCCATTCGAGTTGAGAATAAAAAATACCTTGAGCGATCGTCGTCATCAATGCGGCTTGAGGAGCAGCAAGAGCAGTTTCGGGATTCATATCTGCACGAGGAAGAGCACCCGGAAAACCGTAAGCCTCATACAAAAGATTTAAAACCGGAGCAATTACAAATGCGCCGACAACACAGCCGAGAAGTAATGCAATCTGCTGACGATAAGGAGTTGCTCCGACGAGATAACCTGTTTTTAAATCCTGCATGTTGTCATTTGAAATGCAGGCAATCGCAAGAATTATACTCGTCGTAAAAATTGCAGTCGCCGTTGCAAATTTGTCACCATTAGGCAAATCAAAAATTCCGAATGAATTGCAAATCACCAGCATGATTAACGATGAAATTATAATTGCAAGGATTCCTATTCCCGAAATAGGACTTGAAGACGTTCCAATTAATCCTGCCATGTATGCACAAGCCGCCGCAACAAAAAATCCAGTCATTATCGCGAGAATTACGCCGACTATTACAAATGTCAATGTTTGATTCAAAGGCAAATTTGCAGGTGAAACGAATGAATAAAAAACTCCGAGCAATCCTATCGTAACAATCAAAAAAACAATTCCGATCGATTTAACGGACATATCAATATCCATTCGATGTTTTGCTTTTTCAATTTGCGATGAACGAACTGCGGCGAGAGATTCCTTAACTCCGTCGATAACAGGTTTTGCGAGAGTTATCAAAGTCCAGACAGCCGCAACTCCCATTGCTCCGGCTCCTATTAATCTTACTCTTTGAGAATACATCATTTGAGCAAAATCTTTCATTGTTTGACCGTCAGGAAGAATTTCTGTAAGGGTGTAGTAAGGAACGAAGCCAGCCCATGCAATAAAAATTCCTGCGAGCATTGCAAGACCGCTTGTAATTCCGACGAGATAACCTGCACCGACAAGAGCAGTCGAATAACCGATTGGAAATTGAGTCATGCCTTTGCCGATTGAAAACCACATTGAAAGACCGCTTGAAAGAACATAAAGACCATTAGTCAAAAATGAAACGATTGACGCAATAATTCCGCCGCTTACAATTTCTTTTAAACCGCCGACAGATTTTTTTGATGAACCGACCTTTAAAATTTCAGCCGCCGCCACTCCTTCAGGATAAGGCAAATCGGAATGAACGACCATTGCTCGACGAAGCGGAATTGTAAACAAAACTCCGAGACATCCGCCGCAAGCTGAAACGATTAAAGTCTGCCAAAATTCAAAATCCTGCCAATAACCGATCATCAACATACCGGGTATGACAAAAATTATTGCCGAGAGAGTTCCCGCTGCCGATGCTTGAGTCTGAACCATATTATTTTCTAAAATATTTGAGTCTTTGCACATTCGTAAAATTGCCATTGAAATAACCGCGGCGGGAATAGCCGACGAAAATGTTAATCCGACTTTTAAACCGAGATAAACATTTGATGCAGTAAATATTATCGTCAAGATTGCACCGAGCAACATTCCGCGTATCGTCAATTCCGGCAATTTTAAATCGTGTTGAAATTCTTCATTTTTCAATTAATCTGCCACCTGTCAATTAAAATTCTATTCCTGCCTGCGCTTCAATTCCATTATCAAATGCATGCTTGATTTTTTTCATTTCAGTTACAATGTCGGCTGCCTCAATCATTTTTTTGGTCGGATTTCGTCCCGTCATAATTAAATGAATTTTTTTATTTCGTGCCTTTTCGATTAGTTTTAAAATTTTTTCGTCATCAATCAATTTTCCGCTGACTGCATAATTTATTTCATCGCAGATTATCATTTGAAAATTTTCTTGATTGATTGTCTCTTCGATTGCAATAATTCCTTTTTCAGCCGCCGTTTTATGATTTTCTTTTTCGCCTTGATTTGTAAAACCCAAGCCGTATTGTTCAACAATTATTCCGAGCTTTTTTAAAATTTCTATTTCACCGCTTGAACCGTTTTTGATGAATTGAATAATTTTGACGTTAAAACCTTGTCCTTTCGCACGAATTGCCTGACCGATTGCCGCAGTAGTTTTTCCTTTGCCGTCGCCTTCATTTATTATTATCATTTTAAAATCTTACCTCAACGCCGCGTGATTTCAAATAATCTTTTACTTCACGAATGGAATATTTTCCGTAATGAAAAACTGAGGCCGCCAAAACTGCATCAGCCTTTCCTTCAGTCAAAACTTTATAAAAATGTTCAAGTTCACCTGCACCGCCTGAGGCAATCACAGGAACATTTACAGATTCGGAAACTGCGCGAGTCAATTCAATATCGTAACCGTCTTTCGTTCCGTCAGCGTCCATACTCGTCAAAAGTATTTCACCTGCTCCGAGTGCAACCGCTTTTTTAATCCATTCAATGCAATCAATTCCTGTCGGTTTTCTTCCGCCGTTGACATAAATTTCCCAGCTCAAATTTTTTGAATCATCAACTCTTTTTGCATCGACTGCCAAAACTATGCACTGACTGCCAAATTTTTTTGCACCTTCACAAATAATTTCAGGATTTTTGACTGCTGCGCTATTGACTGAAATTTTATCTGCACCGACTTTTAAAATTTCTCTCATGTCTTCAACGGTTCTGATTCCGCCTCCGACTGTGAAAGGAATAAAAACCTGCGTTGCACAATTTTTTGCAACTTCAACAATCGTTCCTCGTTTTTCATGCGATGCCGTTATATCCAAAAAAACCAATTCATCGGCACGTTCATCATCATATTTTTTTGCAAGTTCAATCGGATCTCCCGCATCTCTCAATCCGACAAAATTTGTTCCTTTGACCACTCTGCCGTTTTTCACGTCGAGACACGGAATAATTCTTTTCGTCAACAAAAATCAGTCACCTTCCTCAGCAACTTTTATTGCCTCGCTCAAATCCAATTTGCCGGTGTAAATTGATTTGCCTAAAATTACTCCGATTACTCCGTCTTTTTCATATTTTTTGAGTGCTTTAATATCTTTAATCGAAGCGACACCGCCGGACGCGATAACCGAAATTCCAGAACGAATTGCAATTTCTGCAAATCTCTCGGCATTAACTCCGCTTAATGTTCCGTCCTTTGCAATATCTGTGAAAATAATCGTCGTTATTCCCGCATCGCCCATTCGCATTGCAAGTTCAGTTGATGTTATTTCGCTCGTATCGTCCCAGCCGTGAACCGCCACTCTTCCGTTTTTCGCATCTATTCCGACTATAACGCTGTCTCCAAATTCTCGCGAGGCCTGTTTTACAAGTTTTGGATTGTCAATCGCTGCCGAACCTAAAATTACTCTGTCCACTCCCATTTCAAGCAAATCATAAATATTGTCGAGTGAACGGATTCCGCCGCCGACTTCAACGGGAACTTGTGCCGTCTCCAAAATTTTTTTGATCGTGAAAACATTTACGGGTGATCCCGAACGTGCTCCGTCCAAATCAACTATATGAAGATAATTTGCTCCTTGAGATACCCATTGTTCTGCCATTTCTTCAGGATTGTTTGAAAAAACGGTTTCTTGATTAAAATCTCCTTGAAAGAGTCGAACACATTTGCCGCCTCTTATATCGATTGCAGGAATTATTTGCATGACTTTTCCTCCCAAATTTTTTAATTCAGTTTATCATATTATATTCACATTTGCAAGATTAATTTATTTTTTCAAATATAACTCCAAATCTCAAAAAATTTCTTAGAATAAACTTATTATAAAAAAATTGCCCGATTAAATCAACTCGATTTTCAAGGATATTTTATAAATTTTTCTGCAAAAAAAAATCTCCGACAAAATTTTTCATCGAAGATAAATTTTTTTTAATTAATCAACAGAAATTAATTCATATTGAGGATTAGCCATTTTAAGTTCAGCCATTGTCGGTTCTTTCGCACTCGTTCCTGCACAATCATTCCTGACATTTAAAAAAATTTTCTTCTTGAAAGATTTATGACTATATCCGCCTTGCCTGTTCTCAAATAATTGTAAAGTTCTTCATGCGTGCCGTTGACGAGTTGAAGAAAGACTTTCGGATATTTATTGTTAAATTTCGGAATGATTTCCTTTAATTCATACGCAATTAAAATTTTTGACATGCTTTCTATCCTTCATTCAATAATTTTAATTACTCGTGCCGGATTTCCGACAGCAACGGCATTATCGGGAATATCTTTTGTAACTATTGAACCTGTTCCGATTATTGCATTTTCGCCTATTGTAACTCCGGGCAAAATATTTACTCTTGCACCGATCCAAGCATTTTTCTTAATCAAAATTTCTTTTGTCATAATGACGCGAATATTTTTAGGTTCGTGATTAACTGTAAAAAGTCCGACTTCGGGAGCAATCATAACTCCATCTTCAATCGTAACCGTTCCGACTGACATCACCGTCAAGCCGTGATTGACAAATACATTTTTGCCGAGAAACAATCTGCACGCACAATCAATTTGAAACGGCGGTGTCAAAAAACTTGTTTCATCAAGATTGCCGTTGAAAAGTTCACGCTCAAGTTTAATAATTTCTTCTCTGTTATTCGGATCGGTCGAATTAATCAAATGGCAAATGTGAGCGCAGCGTGCAAATTCTCCGTGTGCCTGTTCAACATAATCTTTATCTTCAAAAACGTGATAATGTTTTCCGTTTCTCAAATTTTCAAATACATTCATTTTTAAAACGCTCCTGTCTTAATATGCGGTACATACGGTGCTTCCAATTTTTTAATTGTTTCTTCATCAAGTTTAATATCAATCGCCGAAACTGCCTCTTCAATATGCTTTACGGAAGTTGTTCCGACGATCGGAGCAGTTATATAATTTTTCGAAAGCATCCACGCCAATGAAGTCTGAGCCATTGAATAGCCGATTTCTTTTGAAATTTTTTCAAGATTATCGACGACAATTTTATCAACATCGTTTGTTGAATCCCAAACCATCGGACTTACTTCATCAACAGAATTTCTTGCAGTTTTTGTTCCCCATGAATGAGCACAACGACCGCCTGCGAGTGGTGACCAAGGAACGACTGCCATTTTTCTGTCCATACACAGCGGGAAAATTTCTCTTTCTTCCTCACGATAAATTAAATTGTATTGCGGCTGTAATGAAACAAATTTTGTCCAATTATGTTTTTCGGCGATATTTTGAAGTCTTTCAAGCTGCCAGGCAAAAATTGTTGATGCTCCGATGTAACGAGCCTTGCCGCTTTTAACAACGTCGTGTAAAGCCTCCATTGTTTCTTCCATAGGCGTATTGGGATCAAGTCGATGAATTTGATAAACGTCAACATAATCAAGCTGTAAACGTTTCAAACTGTGATCAATTTCTGCCATTACATTTTTTCGAGAAGTTCCGCCGCCGTTGGGACGACCGGGACGCATTTCAAAATTAACTTTTGTTGCGACGACAATTTCATCTCTGTCGAGTCCAAAATCTTTTATAAATCTGCCGGTAATTTCTTCGCTACTTCCCATTTGATAAACATTTGCCGTATCAAAATAATTAATTCCGAGTTCGACTGCCTTTTTAAAAATTTCTTTTCCTTCGTCGTAAGTTTTAGCCCAAGGAAAAACCCCGTTTTCTTTGCCCGGTTTGCCGAAACTCATCATTCCGAGACAAATTTTTGAAACGTCCATTCCAGTATTTCCGAATTTTACGTATTTCATCTTCAACGCTCCTTTTTTTTGTTTGTTTTATTTTACCAATATTTTTTTTATTTTGCAATTCCATTTTCAGCAATGTTTTATAAGTTTTTCTTATTGATTAAAAATTAATTTTTACATAATTTCAAAACGTCATTGAAAGTTGAAACGACATTATCATAAAAAATTTTCGGACGATCAATCAAAATAACCGGCAAATTTAAATTTTCTGCGGCAGTCAATTTTGTATCTGCTCCGCCAATTTGTCCGCTCTCCTTGCTTACTATTACTTCTGCCTTGTAATGTTTAAAAATTTCTTCATTCAATTTAACTGAAAACGGTCCCTGCATTGCACAAATATTTTTCGGATTTAATCCAAGTTTTTCACATTCTGATAAAACTTCAGCAGTCGGCAAAATTCGCGCAATCAAATTACAATCTTTTAAATAAGGCGATTGGACGAAAATTTTTAAATTACGTGAGCCCGTCGTCAAAAAGATATTTTTTCCAAGCTCTGAAGAAATTTTTGCAGCCTCGTCGTAATCATCAACATGAAAAATTTTTTCATAAGTCAAAGGAATTGATTCACGTTCAAAACGAATGTAAGGAATATTTGCGCGATGACAAGCCGTCATTGCATTTTGGGAAACATTAACGGCATAAGGATGACTTGCATCGACGAGAATTTTAAAATTTCCGTTAAAAAGAAACTCGGTGAGTTCATTTTCATCGAGTTTTTTTTCATTAATTTTAATTCCTTCATATTTCGAGAGTAAAATTTTACCGTAAGAACTGACTACTGATGCCGTGACATCAAAATTATTTTTTAACAAAAACTCCGCAAGTTCGCGGCCGTCTTCAGTTCCCGCAATCAAAAAAATCATTTAAAATCATTCCTTCATAAATAAATATCCTCTGTGATGTTTTGAATAAATCATTTTCAAAAAAGAAATCAAAGACAAAAAATAACCGAAAAACATAACGACAGCCATAGGCAAAGCATTATGACTGCCGGCAATTCCGACGACGGGAGCCATTAAGCCGCCTGCAATCATCGAAAAAAATCCGATTAATGCTGAGGCTGAACCTGCTTTATCGCCGTGTTTCCTCATTGCCAATGAAAAACTTGCCGCACCGAAAACCGACATGGTAGGAACGGTTATAATCAATGTCGTCAAAGTTAATTCTATTGATGTTTTAAAAATCACACAGCACAAAAATAAAGTACTTCCAATAATTGCCTGTCCGATCGACCACGCGAGCATTTTTATTTCTTGAACTTTTCCTGCCAATTTCGCCGGCAATGCTCCAGCCAATGCAATCAAAATTCCTATTCCGCCGAAAATCATGCTGTAAACCTGAGGCGAGACTTCATAAATATTTTGAAACAGAAATGAAGAGCCTGCAATATATCCGAAAAATGATGCGCCAAAGAAACATTGCATCAAACAATGACCGAAAAAATAATTGTCCTTCATCAAGAAAGAAAAATTTTTAAAACTTGAAACAACGTTAGCCGCACGCAAATTTTGAGGAAGAGTTTCATTAAAATGATTCGCTGCAAACCACAATGCCATACCAATAAAGGCAAGCAATGCAAAAATATCTCTCCAAGTTGCAAAATATAAAATTTGTCCTCCGACGACGGGAGCAAGAATCGGAGCAAGACCGTTGACGAGCATTAACATTGCAAAAAGTTTAGTGAGTTCAACGCCTTGACATACATCACGAGCAATAGCGCGGGCAATTACAATTCCGAACGCTCCGGCGAGTCCTTGAAACAATCTGAAAATCAAAAACGGATAAATTGAATTTGAAATCATGCAGCCGAAAGTTGAAAAAGCAAAAGCCAGCATTCCGAGACGCAAAGGATTCTTTCGGCCGTATCTGTCACTAATCGGACCTGCAGCAATTTGACCGATTGCCATTCCGACCATCGTCATTGTAAGAGTTAATTGAATTAAACTTGATTCAACATTAAATTCATTCGGCATTAAAGGAAGTGCCGGAAGATACATATCGGTTGAAAGCGGAGCGAGTGCTGCCAATGATCCCAAAAAAATTGTTAAAATAGTTTTGTTCATAAATTTTTCCTCAACAAATCATTTCGTTAAATTTCATCTTATAAAATTCTTTAAAAATATTTTCAATTTCATTTCTTATTTCAACTTCGTTGCCTTCGTGAAGGAGATTTATAAAAGACCAGCGATCAATCAAAACGGTCGCGATATGTCCGATTGTATCTATTTCCGATTCATTGCTTTCCACAGGTGCAATCATAACGATAGCCGTTTTCACAATTTCACCGCCGTAATCAAATCCTTCTCCAAGTTGTAAAATTCCAATCGTTAAAGCTGAAACGTAATTTGTTTTACAATGCAGCAAAATCATTTGATGACCCGAAAAAATTGTACTGCCTTTATTTTCGCGCTGCATTAAAGATTCGGAAATAAATTTTTTGACGGAATCATTGCCGCCGATTAAATTTCCTGCCGCATCGCAAGCATCGGAAATATTTTCGACGGAAATTTTTTTGAAATGGAAATTCGACAACAATTCGGAGACTGCCTGCGTGTATTCCTGCATTTTTTGAAGACCTTCGACGAATGAAAATTTCGGTTCAATGACTTTTGCACTACTTAAAAATTTTTCATTTTGCCGCGAAAGTTCATCTTCAATTTTAATTCTGTCCTCACGAGACAAATTTGTTGCTACAGTCAAAACTTTGCAGGGAGGATTCGGAATAGGAACGGTTGCAATTACAAATTCAAAATCCATAGTTGCGACATATTCGGGAGTAATTTTTAAAATCGGAACTTGATCGACAATTTTAATATTTTGGAAATGAGAACGAATTTTACTTGCGAGCAGTTTGCTTGTACCCATACCGCTCGGACATGCCACGACGACGCGGTGAATTGAATGTAAAAATGATTCGCTGTCTGAAAGTGCCGCTCCCAAGTGCATTGCAATATAAGCAATTTCGGATTCAGGCAAATTTTTTCCGACGAATTTTTCAAGTTCGCCAATGCATTTTTTCGTCAATGAAATCAATTCCGGATAATGCTGCTGCATTTCGGAAAGAAGCGGATTTCTAATATCAAGATTCATTTTAAGGCGGCTGACGGAAGGTCCGAGATGATTGACGAGACCGACGAAAAGATTTTGGTTTTTATTGATGTCACGTCCGGTTTCTTTGGCGGCAGTTTTCATAATGGAACGCGCAATTTGTACAATTCTGAAATCGTCCATCAAAGAAATGTTTGAAAAATTTTCGGAGCTGTAACGACTTCTTGCGCCGAGCAAATGAGCCGTGATATAAGCAATTTCATTTTCCGGAACATCAATTTCAAAAATCGCCGAAAGTTTTTGAGAGAAATTTTTTGCAATTTCAAATTCTTTTTTGCCGCGAAGAATATTTAAATTATTTTCATCAAAAGAAATTTTTTCATTGGTTTTAATTCGCTGAATCGTCAAAGAAATATGAACAATCAAGCCGATGAAAGCATTGTCTGAAAATTGATAACCGAGATCGCGTTCAACTTCGTGAATAATTTTATCGAATCTGCGAAGATTTTCACCGCCTGCCAATTCAACCCAGAATTTTGAAATTTTGGTGAGACGTTCATTTGTTTCTTCATTCAAATTATCCTGCAAAAGTTCAAGCAAATCATTTTCGTTAATATGTTCGTGAATGTAACGGACGATTGCACGGCGGAAATCTCTTTCATCTCCCAAAAGACTTACGCCCAATCCCGGTTTTCTCAATAATTTTAAATTTTGATTTTGAAACCAAGTTTCGAGCTTGTCAAGATCATTGCTAATAGTCGAATCGGTAACATTGAGCATTGAGGAAAGGACAAACAATTTTATCGGTTCCGCGCTTGAAAGAAGAGTGCCGACGATGATAGAAAATCTTTCCTTCGGAGAATATTCGCGACGATAGAGAGCTTTTTTTCCTACTTCCAAAAGCGCGAATTTTTTAACGGCACTTCCTCTAACAAATAAACCTGCGCCGGTTTTTTTCTCCAGCTGCAGGTTATATTCTTTAAATAAATCTTCTACTTTTGATAATTGTCTTGAAATAGTTTTCGAGCTTAAATTGAGTCTTTGAGCGACTTCGTTTATAGTTTTGATTTCGTCGTTTTCCAAAAGTAACTTTGCAACCAAAAAAGTTCTTTGCTCTATCAATTTAATCACTTCGTCAATAAAGATTTTTACCGCTGAAAATTTCGATCATTTCGCGGCGAAGATTGGAGGAAATTTCAAGTCGAGTTTTGGGAGGAAGCTCATGTACATCGGTATTGAAGAGATAATTTTGAAGTTCCAATTCTTTCACGAGCATACGAGTATGAAATAAATTTGCTTGATACATATTAACGTCAACAGCATCGTAAATATCCAAAATATCTTCGCTGATAAATTCTTGAATTGAAGTCATCTTGCTGTCAATAAAAAGTTTTCTGCCGGCGACATCACGAGTGAAGCCTCTGACGCGATAATCCATAGTGATGATGTCGGAATCAAATTGACCGATTAAATAATCAAGCGTCAAAAGAGGAGAAATTTCGCCGCAGGTTGAAACATCAATATCAACTCTGAAAGTTGCAAGACTGGTTTCGGGATGAAATTCGGGATAAGTGTGAACGGTGACGTGACTTTTATCAAGATGAGCGAGAATTGTATCACCTTTCGGACGTTTTTGTCCCAATTCAATTGCCGCCTCTTCAGCAATTAAAATTGTAACGCTTGCACCTTGAGGATCGTAATCCTGACTTGAAATATTTAAAATACGTGCGCCGATCATTTGAGTTACATGCGTTAAAATATTCGTCAAGCGTTCAGAATTATATTGCTCGTCAACGTAATTGATATAATCTCTCTGCTCGCGTTGAGTTTTTGCGTAACAAATATCATAAATGTTGAAGCTCAATGCTTTAGTAAGGTTATTGAAGCCATAGAGTTTCAGCTTTTCTTCCAACTCCCAATCCTCCAATAAAAAAAAATGGTGGAGACAAGGGGGATCGAACCCCTGACCTCAACGCTGCCAGCGTTGCGCTCTCCCAGCTGAGCTATGTCCCCGAGACG
>CAJOPN010000083.1 GCA_905236285.1 uncultured Selenomonadaceae bacterium
ATTTATCTGACAGCTTGCCGAATGAACTTTCCGGCGGTGAACTTCGACGCATGGCAGTTGTTCGTGCGTTGATTTTAAATCCTGCGTTTGTTTTTGCAGATGAACCGACTAATGATTTGGACGACGAAAATACAGAAATTATTTTGAAACTTCTCAGGCAAACGGCAGACAGCGGCGCAGGAGTTTTAATTGTTTCGCATGAAGCGGAAGTTACAAATTACGCAGATTCTATCTTCAGTATGAAGGAAGGATTTTTAACCGAAAAATTGAAGGAGGTGAATTAAATGTTTTGGCAGTTGGTTAAGGGAGCTTTGTTACGTCAGCGAAACAGATTTATTCTGATTGCCTTGACAGTTGCTCTGGGGGTGTCGTTGGCTTCGGCAATGTTGAACGTGGTATTTGATGTAGGCGATAAAGTTAATCAAGAATTGAAGGCTTACGGCGCGAATATAACGGTGGTTCCAAAAAATGCCGCACTGTTGAAAGATGTTTACGGTTTGAGCGGAAATGAAACTCACAAAGATTATCTGAATGAATCCGAACTCGGAAAACTCAAAACAATTTTCTGGACGAATAATATTGTTGCGTTTGCTCCGTTGCTTGAAGGAAACTTAACTCTTGCAGACGGCTCACAAGTTCCCGCGATTGGCACTTGGTTTGAACATACCATGAATTTGCCGACGGGTGAATCTTTTATAACCGGCGAAAAAGAAATGAAATCTTGGTGGCAGATTGACGGAAATTATCCAATTGAGGGTCAAAATGAGGTGTTGGTAGGGAAAAAATTGGCACAGTCCAAAAATATTAAAGTCGGAGATACTGTCAAGTATAACGGCGGAAATTTGAAAGTCAGCGGGATTGTCAGCGGCGGCGGCGATGAAGATAATTCGATACTGACTGATCTGTCTGTAATGCAAACCGTGATGAATCTTCCGGGAAAAATCGACAGCATTGACGTAAGTGCAATTACTACTCCCGAAAATGATTTGGCAAGAAAAGCTGCGGCCAATCCCGATTTATTAAGTCAACAGGAACGTGAAATTTGGTATTGCACGGCTTATGTAAGTGCAATCGCTTATCAGATTGAAGAGGTTATAGATAATTCGTCGGCACGACCTGTAAGACAAATTGCAGAGTCCGAAGGAAAAATACTTGATAAAACTCAACTCCTCATGCTTTTGATAACTTTCTTGAGTTTATTATCGGCGGCTCTCGGTGTTTCAAATCTTGTAAGTGCAAATATCATGGAACGAAGTCAAGAACTCGGACTTTTAAAAGCAATCGGAGCGAATGATTTCAGCGTAATTCTTTTGATATTGACTGAAATTTTTATCTCCGGCTGTATCGGAGGAATTTTTGGATACTTTGCAGGGTTGGGACTGGCACAAGTTATCGGCATGACAGTTTTTGAATCGGGAATTACAAACAATTTAATTGTCATACCTGTTGTTTGTGTTTTGATGTTGTTGGTTTTATTGTTTGGCAGTCTGCCTGCAATCAGAATGTTGCTTTCGTTGCAACCTGCGGAAGTTCTTCATGGTCGTTGAGGTGATTTTGTGAACGCTGAAAAATTAAAATTTTTTCTCAGAATGATATTCTATTCCATATTGAGACGGCGTATGAGAATGTTGACGGCTCTTTTGGCTGTTGCGGTCGGTGCTACTATTATCAGCGGCATGGTGACGGTGTATCGTGATGTACCCGAACAACTCGGGCGTGAATTTCGTGCATACGGTGCAAATTTATTGCTGTTGCCAAGTAATGACTCCTCAACATTTAACGCCGAAAATCTCGACAAAGTTCCCGAGCTTATAAAAAATTATGAACTTGTCGGTATCGCACCGTTTTTATATGAGAGATTGGAAATTAACAAGCAATATATCTTGACGGGCGGCACAGATTTTGAACAACTCCAAAAAGTCAGTCCGTACTGGCAAATTAAAGGCAACTATCCAAAAAAAGGTGAGCGTGAAATTTTGGTCGGCTCCAATCTTGCACAGATTCTTTCGCCCTATGAAACGGAAGAAATAATCGGGAAAAAAATCGGAATAAGTGCGGGTGAAGGAACTGCCATACGTCAATATACCGTTACGGGCATCATATCAACGGGCGGCAAAGAGGAAGATTTTGCATTTATGTATCTCGATGACCTTCAACAAATTGCAAATAAACCGAATGCTGTTTCACTCGCCCGGCTCAGTGTTGTTGCCGATGCAGTTGCTTTAAAAGCTGTTGAAGATTCAATTAAAGATAATATCCCGGAAATTATGCCTCAACCTGTTCAGCAAATTGCAATTTCGGAATTTAATGTTCTGGGCAAATTACAGGTATTGGTTTTGCTCGTTACAATAATTGTAATGGCTTTGACTTTGATATGTGTATCAACAACAATGATGGCAGTTGTTACCGAACGCAGAAAAGAAATCGGGCTTCATAAAGCATTGGGAGCGTCAAATAAAAATATAGTTTATGAATTTCTCGGTGAAGGCTGTTTACTTGGAGCAGTCGGCGGTTTAATCGGCAGCGGACTCGGATATTTATTTGCCGAATTCGTCAGCGTTCAAGTTTTTGGTCGCAGCATAACTTTTTCGGTGTCCGTTGCAATTTTGTCAATTTTATTGTCGCTGGTGATTACGGGTATAGCGAGTTTAATTCCGGTTAAAATTGCCATCAATGTTGATCCGGCTATTGTGTTGAGAGGTGAATAATTTTATGGCATTGCTTGAATTAAAAGATGTTTCGATGATTTACAACGGAAAAGTAAAAGCACTGGAAAATATAAATTTGACAGTTTCCAAAGGCGAATGGCTGGCAATTATGGGACCGAGCGGATCCGGCAAAACAACTCTGATGAATATTATCGGCTGCATGGATCATGCAACAAGCGGAGAAATTAACTTGGACGGTATTTCACTCATGGACGTGAACAATGAAGAACTTACATCTGTTCGCCGCGATAAAATAGGAATGGTCTTTCAGCAATTTCATCTTGTTCCATATTTAACTGCACTTGAAAATGTCATGGTCGCACAATATTATCACAGTATCCCCGACGCAGATGAAGCACTTGCCGCTTTGAAACGTGTTGGTCTTGAAGACAGAGCAAGTCATTTACCGAGTCAACTTTCCGGCGGCGAACAGCAAAGAGTTTGTATAGCAAGAGCATTGATAAATTATCCCGTGCTGATTTTGGCTGATGAACCTACAGGCAATCTTGACGAGGCAAATCAAAATCTTGTAATGAAAATTTTTCATCAACTTCACGACGAAGGACACACAATAATAACCGTTACACATTCGCCCGATGTCGGTAAAGAAGCTGAACATTGCGTTGTTATAGAACACGGTCATATTAAAAATGCGGAGGTTTCTTAAATGAAAAAAATTTTTTCGGTAATAATTGCTGCTTTTACAATTGTTGTCAGCGGTTGCGGCGAAGATAAACCTCCTCAACAAAGTGATAATATTTCCCATGAAATTGATTTATCGGCGGCTAAGGACGGAACTTATAAAGTTGACAGCTCGCTTGATGACAAACTTGGACACAGTACTTTAACGTTGACTGTTGAAAATCATAAAATTACTCAAGCAGAATTTATCGGCGTGGATTTATTCGGCGATGTCAAAAATGAAAATTACGGCTCTTTAATTTCCGGAAAAGATTCTGCCGATTATAAAAAAGCACAAGTTGCAGTTAAAGCAAATTCCGAATATGCAAAACAACTGACAGAAACTCAATCGCTTGAAAAAGTTGATGCGATAAGCGG
>CAJOPN010000084.1 GCA_905236285.1 uncultured Selenomonadaceae bacterium
CCTCATCTTCCGCCGCGCACGAGAAATTATCTTGAAAAAATCGGAGACAGCGCAAGACATCTTTTGAGCTTGATAAATGATATTTTGAATATGAGCCGAATAGAAAGCGGCAAAATGATTTTAAAGAATGAAGAATTTTCATTCATGGGAATGCTCGATCAAATCAACACAATGATAAATTCTCAATGTCAGGAAAAAGGATTGACATACGAATTTAAAATCAAAAATAAATTGAAAGATTTTTATATCGGCGATGATACGAAATTAAAACAAGTTCTGCTGAATATTTTGGGAAATGCAGTTAAATTTACAAATCGCGGCGGAAAAATTAAATTTAAAGTTGAGCAGATGACGCAATTTGAGGATAAATCAAAAATAAAATTTAAAATAAGCGATACCGGAATAGGAATGGACAAAGAATATCTGCCGAAAATATTTGATGCTTTCAGCCAGGAAGACAGCGCAGCGACAAATTCATATGGCGGCACGGGTCTGGGAATGGCAATCACGAAAAATATTGTCGAGATGATGAATGGCGATATTTCTGTGACGAGTGAAAAAAATGTCGGAACAGAATTTGTTGTAAATGTCGTCCTCAAAAACAGCGAAAGAACTCACGGACAAATTAAAAACAATTTGCCGCAAAATTTGAAAGTAATGTTGATTGATGATGATTCGGTGGCACTCGAACATGCAACGCTGGTACTCGGAGAAGTCGGAATAAATGCCGAAACGGTTATGAACGGCGAAGATGCATTGAAAAAAATAAAATTGCGAAATGCCAGACATGAAGCGTATGACGTAATTTTGATTGATATGAAAATGCCGATACAAGACGGATTTGAAGTTGCCGGCGAAATAAGAAAAATAATCGGCAATGAAACGATTTTGATAATGCTTACAGTTTATGACTGGTACGATTTGAAAGAAAGAGCAGATTCGTCAGGAATAGACGCATTTATTTTAAAACCGTTGACAGCCTCCGAACTTTTTGAAAAGATGAATGATTTGATCTCGTTGAAAAAATTCAACAAAAAATTGAAAGAACAATCGAGAGATTTAACGGGACGAAAAATTTTATTGGCAGAAGATATTTCAGTAAATGCAGAAATAATAACAATGATATTGACGATGAAAAAAATCGAAGTGAATCACGCGGAAAACGGTCAAAGAGTCGTCGAAATGTTTTCAAAATCCGAAATAAATTATTACGACGCGATATTAATGGATATAAGAATGCCGATAATGGACGGTCTGCAGGCGACGGAAAAAATAAGATCGCTTGAAAGAGAGGACGCTAAAAAAATACCGATAATAGCATTGACGGCGAACGCATTTGATGAAGATGTTCAAAGAAGTTTGCAGGCGGGAATGGATGCACATCTGACAAAACCTGTCGAGCCTGAGCGATTATATGAAACGCTCGCGGCTTTGATTAAATAAAAAAAAATTGAGGAGGAAATTATTTTGAGTTTAATGGACAATTTGAAAAATGTTGACGCGGAAATATTTTCTGCAGTCGAAAAAGAATTGAATCGTCAGCGCACGAAATTGGAGCTTATTGCATCCGAAAACATCGTAAGCAAGGCGGTAATGGAAGCACAAGGCAGCGTTTTGACCAACAAATACGCCGAAGGTTATCCCGGTAAACGTTACTATGGCGGCTGTGAATTTGTCGATGTCGTCGAACAGCTTGCAATCGATCGCGCAAAAAAACTTTTCAACTGCGAATATGCAAACGTTCAGCCTCACAGCGGAGCTCAGGCAAATATGGCAGTTTATTTTGCACTTCTTACACCAGGCGACACGATTATGGGAATGAATTTGAATGACGGAGGACATCTTTCACACGGTTCACCGGTTAACATGAGCGGAAAATATTTTAAAATAGTTCCGTACGGAGTAAGCAAAGAGACAGAAAAAATTGATTATGATGCTCTGGAAAAAATTGCAAATGAATGTAAGCCGAAAATGATTGTTGCAGGTGCGTCGGCTTATGCAAGAATAATTGATTTTGAAAGATTAAGCCAAATTTCAAAATCAGTCGGTGCATATTTGATGGTAGACATCGCACATATTGCAGGATTGGTTGCGGCAGGAGAACATCCGAGTCCGTTACCTTATGCCGACGTAGTGACGACGACAACTCATAAAACATTGAGAGGACCTCGCGGCGGAATGATTCTTTGCAATGACGCTGAATTTGGAAAGCAGTTTAATAAAGCGGTATTTCCGGGAACTCAAGGCGGTCCGTTAATGCACGTCATCGCGGCAAAAGCTGTTGCACTTGGTGAAGCACTTCAGCCTGAATTTAAAGAATATGCAAAACAAATCGTTAAAAATGCAAAAGTTTTGGCTGAAACGTTGACGGCGGACGGATTCAGAATTGTAAGCGGAGGAACTGACAATCATTTAATGTTGGTTGATTTGACAAATAAAAATATTACCGGCAAAGAGGCTCAAAATCTTTTGGACGAAGTAAATATTACGGCAAACAGAAATACAATTCCGTTTGAGCCGAGAAGTCCATTTGTCACAAGCGGTCTCAGATTAGGTTCACCTGCGTTGACAACTCGCGGCTTTAAAGAAGATGATTTTGTTGAAGTTGCAAATATTATTGCAATGGTTTTAAGCAATCCGACTGACGAGACGAAAAAAACGGAAGCAAAGGACAGAGTGGCGGCACTCTGCAAAAAGTACCCGATTTATTGAAATTTAATTGATGAATGAAAGAATGCGGAGTTAGTTTTAATTCTGCATTCTTATTCTTTATCGAAAGGAGGATTTGATTTGAGAACTTACTATGAAATTATAAAAGGCGAGCCTGTCGGTGAATGGAAGTATGAAATTATAAGAGGAGTGAAAACATATATGCCGCCGAGTGCAGGAGCAAATCACCACAAAATTGATACAAATTTAATTTTTATATTTACAATGTATTGTCGAAAAAATAATTGCGGAGTAGTTTTGGGAGATATTGACGTTCATTTGCCGGATATGGAGAGCGTTTACAGACCTGACATTAACGTTATTTGTGATCGAAGTATCATTAAAAATTTTGTTTACGGAGCACCTGATTTAATCGTTGAAATTCTTTCAAAATCGACTGCAAAAAATGATTTGACAATTAAAAAAGAAGATTACGAACGAAACGGGGTTAAAGAATATTGGATTGTCAATCCCAAAGATAAAACTGTTCAAGTGTATCATCTTGTTGAAGGAAAATATATTCTTGATGATATTTATGCAAAATATACCGATGAAGAACTTGAAGAATTGGAAGAAGAGGAACGTGCCAAAATTAAAACTCAGATAAAAGTTTCAATATTTGATGATTTAAATGTTGAGATTGATGATATATTTCACGGAATCGATAATTGAAAGGAGATTTTAAAAATGGTGACAGAAATAAAACATCCATTGATTCAGCACAAATTGACGTTAATGAGAAAAAAAGAGACCCCGACAAAGGATTTTCGTGAATTGTTGGACGAAATCGCAATGTTGATGGTCTATGAAGTTACGCGAGATTTTCCGCTGAAAGAAATTGAAATAGAAACTCCCGTTGCAAAATGCAAATCAAATGTAATCGTCGATAAAAATATTGTAATAGTTCCGATCTTGCGAGCAGGTCTGGGAATGACGAATGGATTATTAAAAATGTTTCCAAATGCAAGCGTCGGACACATAGGTTTGTATCGTGATCCGAAAACTTTACAGCCTGTTGAATATTATTGCAAAATGCCTTCAGACATGGATAAACGAACTTTAATTGTCGTCGATCCAATGCTTGCAACCGGAGGAAGTTCCTCAGCGGCTTTAACTCTCTTGAAAAATAAAGGTGCAAAAAAAATTATTTTAATGTGCCTTGTTGCTGCACCAAAAGGAATTGAAGTTGTAACAAATGATCATTCAGATATTCCAGTTTATGTCGCGGCAATAGATGAAAAATTGAACGATCACGCTTATATTATTCCGGGACTCGGAGATGCAGGCGACAGAATTTTCGGCACGTTTTAAATATCGGCTTTCCAAAGTCCGTGAAGATTGCAATATTCATAAACGGCTATCGGAGAATCGTCCTCAGCGACAATAAAATTTGCTTCAGGTTTATCGGAAGGTGTCAAATAATGATATTGACCGCCTTTTTTTGTTTGCAAATAAATCCATGCAATTAAATGCTCAGGTGTCATCGGATGAGCAATACTTCCTACCTGCACATGAATTTTATTTCCTTCAACTTTGACGACGGGAACATGTTTTTCTTGAGCGGCATCAGTTGTATTCGCCGTGAGTTGTTTCATCGGCTTGCCTCCGCAGGAAACTTCTTTGTCGCCTTTGTTGATGAGCATGATTAATGTTTGTTTGTCCTCACTTATAAAAAGTCTTCCGCCTTCCATTTTAAAATCTCTCCTTTAAATTAGATTTAATCGCAAATTGCATAGACACAAGTTTCAATAATCGAAACGCTGTGATGACCGAGATAAAATTTGTAATAAGGATTTATTTTATAAATTTGCAAAATTAAATCCCAAAGGTCTTCAGCTTTATGATAAACACTTATCTGCAATTTCGGTTTGAAGTATGCAATCGAATATTTTGCACCTTCTATGATCTCTTTTTCTGCACCTTCAGTATCAAGTTTAATCATATCAACCCTTGAATCGACATTTTTCAAAAATTCATCGATCGTCACGACTTGAATTTTTTCTTCGCCGTCATTCGTTATTATGCTTGATCCTCCGGCTTTATGAAATGAAAGTGTTCCGCTTGAATTCCACAAACCTTTTTTTACAGGTTGAATTTTTTCGCCGTAAATTTTTGTGTTTTCGATGAGCTTATCAAAATTATCAGGGTTAGGTTCAAAAGTAAAAATTTTACAAATACCCCCCCCCCTACTGATTTCAAAACTTGTTTTGCAGTACCTCCGTCTAATCCTCCGGCTTCAATGACGACATCATTTTCTTTTGCTCTGACAATCGGATGAAAATATTGCTGATGAGTCGACTGTAATAATTCTGTTTCATTATGTGTCAATCGATAACGAATCAATGACAAAAATATTTCTCGTGAAGGATCATCAGCCATTAAAGAATATGCAGAATAAATTTTGTCAATATTTTCGTAAATGATATTCGTTTCAAAATGCGGCATGTATCTTGCACCGTCGACATTTTCCCAACCCAAATACTCAATCCCGCGCTGAAGTAAATTTTCTTCAATCGGCTTTATCAAATCCCAAGGAACACAAATAATTGCAATGTGTTTTTCCGCTGACAGTTCATCAAAGTTTATAAAAAATTTTGGATCAATTTCCTGAATTTGAGTACCTTCAAGATTTACCATTGCTTTAATCGGAAAACCTTGCTGCAGCCAAAATTGAGTCCAATTAATGCTCCACCCGTTACAGCCGATTATTACTGCTTCCTTTTGTCCTTGTCGAATTTTTTTAAATTTTGAATCCGAACTGTTTCGTGATGAATAAGCCAACGTTTCAAAAAATTTTTTTAAATTATCTTTCATCTTTAAACCTCAATTTAAATTTTTAAATTAATGATGTCTTATAACTTCGAAACGCCAAAGATTAATTTTTTCATTCGGCGCAATATTTCCTTTACGTCTTGCGATTGAAATTTGTTCTTCAACGGTGTCAATTCCCTCAAGATCAGGAAGTAACAAGCCGCGTCGACCTTCACATTCAACGATAACGCCGTATTTTTTAACATTTAATTGATTGATGTCGAAAATTCTTTCAGGTTCACCTAAAATATCGACGCTGTAAATAATATCATCAATTTCATCAACACGAATCGGCGAAAATCTCGGATCTTGAGAGCAAGCCGAAATTGCATTTTGAACAATCTCTTCGGCGATTGAATTTTTCGTAGCCATGATTGTGCCGATACAGCCGCGTAATTGATCGTCTTTGTGAAGTGAAACGAATGCTCCCGCTCGTTTTGAAATCATTTCTTCAGGCAAATCATCAGGCAATTTTTCAAGCGGCTTTTTTGTTTTGACGAATGTTTCAAGGCTCAAGCGTGCAAGTTTTACAAAATCATCTTCATGTGATTTAATTTTTTCCATTTTTTTGTGATTCGATTCAATGAGTTGTTCGCCGATATTTCTTGATGAATCATCGCCGTTAATTTCAATCCAAACAATTCCGTAACCAACTCCGAAAGTTCCTTCATAACTCAAGCGTTCACATGTAACTGATTTTTTATCGAGTGCACCTGTCATAATCCAAAATGATCTCAAGCCACATTCAGACGCTTGTCTGCAAAGATTATTATCCATTGTAAGAGCTGAAAGAAAATCGCCCAGACTTAAATAATCCATAATTTTTTCGTCGAAAATCGGACCTTCTTCAATAAAACCGTAAGGACCGTCGGATTTTAATTTGTGCGACAAATCACCGCTTGCAATGTAAACCACTCGACGATTTAATTTTTCTGCAGTTTGTGAAATTAATTGACCAAGTTTATAATGATCCGTCGCAGGAAGTCCCGAAAGTCCGATTCTCACAACTTTTGTTTCATTAAAATTAATTCCTGCCTGTTCCATAAATCTTAATGGAATCATCGTCCCGTGATCGAGTGCCGCCGATCTTTCGTGAAAATATCCTGCACTTAAATTTGAATCCTGTGCAGATTTTGAAAGTTCTTTAACAAATTCGGTGTCATAATTGACGGAAATTTCAACTTGAGGAGCTCTGAATTGTGCAAAATTTCCTTTCGCCGACTGTCCCGGTGAGATATGAAAATAATCTCCGTACATAATTGAATGAGGACTGCTTATTATGATTGTATCAGGTTTTAAATTTACTGTTCGTCGTGCGACTTCTTGATAAGCAGTTATCGTTCTCTGAATTTTTTTTTCTTCACCGTGACCGACTTCAGGCAAAATAATCGGAGGATGCGGCACGACCATTGCGGCTAAAATTGACATTAAATCACCTCATCAAAATAAAATTAATCAACTTCATCAAGTCCGTAGAAAATATCGGCAACTTCAACAAGCAAATCATCAAATACCGATACTTTTATTTCTTTTCTTATTTCGGCAGTTTCATCTTCCATATTTTCAAGCTCATAATCTGAATAATCGTGATAAATAAAATCGAGTTTATATTTTCCGTCGATTAAATGATATACATGAACGCTTTTATCTTTGTGATTAACTATCCAATATTCTTTCACGCCGTTTTTTTCATAAATATCTTTTTTGATTCCGAAATCTCTGTTTGCAGTCGAAGTTGAAAGAATCTCAACAATCAAATCGGGAACGCCGTAAATTTTTTTGCCGTGCTTAAAAATACTTCGATCTTTGAAAACTGACAAATCCGGCTTAAAAATATTTTTTTCATCGGGAAAATGAATATCCATATTGTCGCCGAAGACTTTTCCACAATTATTTTTTCGACAATAACTTCTGAATATTGCAACCAAACCGCTATTAACAAGACCATGTTCCCAAATCGGATTTGGTGCCATAACTTTCACTCCTTCGATAATTTCATAGTCTTTTTTCTTCGGCGGAAGATAAGGCACATAATTATCATTAAAAATTTCTGTAATCTGTTCCATTAAAATCACCTCAACTGATAAAAAAATAAAAATGCTCACAGAAATACTGCAAGCACAAAAAATATTTTAATCGTCGCCTGTAGGTTTAAGCGGCTTACCGAAGATTAAATTATCCAAAAGGCTTATGAGCTGACTTATTTCCGGTTTTGAAATTTGTCCGCTTGCTCCAAGCTGTTCACCTTTCAATCTCATTTCTTCACTTATTAGTGACGAGAACAAAACAAACGGAACTTCATGCAGACGTTCATTTTCGCGAACAAGTTTCAACAATCTGTGACCGTCCATTTTCGGCATTTCGACATCTGAAACAATAATTCCGACGTGCTTATCAATAGGACCGTCCTTAGCCGCAAGTCCGCGCAGATAATCCCAAGCGTCTTGACCGTTGCCGAAATCGCGAACAAAACGATAGCCGGAATCGTGAAGAGTAGTAACGAGAAGATCGCGCAGCATTGCAGAGTCTTCAGCAACAACGACGTGAACATCTGCACGAAGTTGTTTTGTATCGGATGCTGCATCTTCAACCGTCGTGAGTTTTGCATTAATTTCAGGATTAATTTCCGCTATTATCGTTTCAAAGTCCAAAAGCAAAACAATTCTGTCAGACATTTTTATAATTCCGACAACTCTCGACTGATCTCCAACTTCGGGAGCAGGTTCCATATCTTTCCATGAAATTCGATGAATTCTTGAAACCGTTTCAACCAAAAATCCGACATAGTAATTATTAATTTCCGTAACGATAATATTTTTTGCCTCTTCATTCGACATTACATTTAAACAACGCGGAAGATTAACCAGAGGATGAGCCTTGCCTCTGAGAGTAAATAAGCCGTCAACATAGGGATGAGCTTGAGGCATTGCGGTAACGGGAACACGCTGAATTACTTCACGAACTTTTGCAACGTTGATTCCGTAATTTACTTTGCCGATACTGAATTCTACTATTTCAAATTCATTTGTACCGGTTTCAAGTAATATGCCTTTTTTATCACCGGCAGTTTCGGCACCGGTTTTTGCACTTTCTCTTGCCATTTATAAAATCGCCTCCAATGAGTTGCCGATTATTTTTTTTCATTCTCAAATCAAATTCGCTGAAATTTTTTCATATCCTGCTATACTCATTAAAAATTTTTGCGTTCGATTTGAAGAAAAAAATTTTACATAGAAAAAATTTGTGATATAATTTTTTTGAAAAAATTTTTTTGATTGGAGAGAGAAAATTGAAAAATAATTCAACAATGATTTTTTCGTTCGTAAGAAATCCTGATATTGAAAAAATGTTGCAAAATGAATCAAGGGGGGGGGTATTCTTATCTGACATTGCCGTCCGAAAATGTTCCCGAATCTGTTGACGGCATTCCTGTTAAAACCGTTGACAAAATTTCTGTTGAAGAAAAAAATAATAATTTGGTAATCATTTCTTACATTGAAGGATTGCAAGACGACATTTATATTTTTTTGAAACAGAACGGCTTTAAAAACGTTATCTATTATGACAGACGTTTTTTGTCACTTTCAATAAAAGAAAGAAATTATTTTAATCAGATGTACGGCTGGAATATCAATGTTTCAGTTCCAATGCTTGAAAAAAATTTTTATGAGGATAATTTGGATTTAAAAATTTATGTCGTAACTTCACATTTAAATCTTCATAAGTCACGCGGAAATATATTGTTACCAAAATATTCAACTTTTATACAAGGCGGAGCAGCATTAACTGAAACTGTTATGTGTGAACTTAGAGATAACTTGGGTGAAAATAATATTTCTTATAAAAATCCTATGTACTGCGAACTTACTGCGCTATATTGGATAATTCACAATGAAAAACCGCACGAGTTCATGGGATTAAATTTTTACAGTCGAATTTTTGATTTGAATGAGGATCAAATAAAATTTGTTTTGATGAACGGAATTGAAGCAATTCTTCCTGAACCTGCTGTTTTAATGCCTCAATTTATATTTTCAAACGGCTCATTAAAAGATTATTTGAAAAAAGCGTTGACAAAAGTCTGTCCTTCATACGTTGGAACTTTTGAAATCATTCGCAGAGAAAAAATTTGTGTGCCGTCCAATATTTTCATTTGCAAAAAAGAAATTTTTTATGATTATTCAAAGTGGTTGTTTAAAGTTTTGGAAGTTTACGAAAATCTTTTAATCGAAAATGAAGAAGAAATTCCACCGCGGCATTACGGGTATGTTGCCGAAGGACTGCAGACTTTATATTTTTTGCATAATTCATCAGATTTAAATATTCTTTTCGCAAGAAGAAAATTTTTGTGTTAAAAAAAGGAGAGAGTTTTATGTTGAAGTACACTTTTTATGGTCATGCCTGTTTCATGCTTGACGACGGAGAATATAAAATTCTTGTCGATCCATTTTTGACAGGAAATCCTCAAGCAACTATCAGCGAAAAAAATGTTGAAGCAAATTATATTCTCGTCTCACATGCACATGACGATCATCTCGGAGACGCTGCTGAAATTGCCGTCAGAGAAAGTGCTGAACTCGTCGCCATTCCCGAAATTTTGACTCTTTGCACTTCAAGAGTTGACAGAGCAATTAAAGCATGTCCCATGAATCTCGGCGGTAAAATGAATTTTCCTTTCGGTTTGGTTAAAATGGTTCCTGCACTTCATTCAAGCGGAGTTGAAGGAGGAATTGCCTGCGGATTTGTAATAAATATTTTCGGCAAGACTATTTATTACGCAGGTGATACTGCACTTTTCAGCGACATGAAATTAATAGGTGATTCTGATTCAATAGATTATGCAATTCTTCCGATCGGTGACAATTACACAATGGGAATTGAGGACGCAGCGAAAGCTGTTCAATTCCTCAATGCCAAAAATGTTATTCCTTTGCATTACGGCACATGGAAAGTTATCGATCAAAATCCCGAAGAGTTCAGAAAATTGGTCGTCGGTGCTGAAGTTTATGTTGTAAAGCCGGGACAAACTATTGAACTTGCATAGTTGGAGGTAATTTTTTGAACGCTGCAATTTTGTATCCAAATAAAATTTCACAACAAATAAAAAATTTAATTGATAATTTTATTAATCCTACCTTAAATCTCGTCGGCAAAACAAAAATTAATATTGCTGCTTATGTATCAGGGGGGGGGGTAAATAATCCTGATATTTTTGAAGATACTGCCGTAATTAATTTGAATCAATTCAGAGCATTGTATTACAAAAAAATTATTGACGCTTTGATTTTGCCGAGAGAAAATCTTATCGGTCAGTTGATGTTACTTGCTTGGATTAAACCTTTCAATATAAATTTCAATGATGTTTATCTCACGAAGCGACTCAGCAATAAAGGATTTGCTATTGAACCTTATCTTTCTGCAAAATATCTTCCTTATCTCGAATTTCACATTGCCGATCAATGCAATTTAAATTGTAAGGCTTGCGAACATTATTCGGCATTGGTTAACAAACCTAAATTTCCGATATATGAAGAATTTGAAAAAGATATGGAGCAACTGCACAAATTTATTGATGACATCGGACGAATAAGAATTTTGGGAGGCGAGCCGCTTTTAAATCCCGAAATAAATAAATATATAATTCTTGCAAGAAAATTTTATACGCAAAGTGATATTGTTGTCGTTACCAATGCAATTTTACTTCCAAATATGCCTAAAGATTTTTTTGAAACATTGAGACAGCAAAATGTCGGAATACATATTTCATTTTATCCGCCGCTGGAAAGTAAAATGGAATCAATAAAAAATTTACTCGATTCAGAAGCAATACGTTATCGGGTCGAAGATGAACCGGCAGAATTTTTCACTTGCAAGCAGACTTTGAAAAAGCATAATCAGCCACTCGAAATTTTTATGCAATGTTTTCAAGCTCATTGCAATAATTTGTATGAAGGAAAAATTGCATCTTGTTTTCTTCCGTTCACGACGAAATATTTTAATTCTTACTTTCAAAAAAATTTGCCTGAGGACGGAGCGATTGATTTGTATGATGAAAATTTAACGACTGAAATTTTAAAGGAACGACTTTTAACTCCGTTTGAAAGATGTTGTTACTGCACAAGACCTGTTAACGTCAAATGGCAGACTGTAAAATTTCCGAGCGTTTTATCGGATTGGGTCAATGAAATTTAATTTTAATAAAAAATTGTGAGGCGATAATTTTTGAATAAGCCGCGATTAATTGTCATACTCGGAGCAACTGCGACAGGAAAAAGTAAACTTGCTTTGAAATTGGCAGAATTGTTGCAAACTGAAATTATTTCTGCCGATTCAATGACTGTTTACAAAAATTTTAACGTCGGAACTGCAAAACCGTCGGCTGAAGAACTTGCAAAGGTTAAACATCATCTCATAAATATTTTGGATTCTCACGAAAAATTTTCAGTCGCCGATTTTCAAAATTACGCTTCAAAAATTATTACTGAAATAAATAATCGCGGAAAAATTCCAATCGTAGCCGGTGGAACGGGACTTTACATTCAAGCACTCATTGAAGGCTACAAATTCAGCAATCAAAATCAAAAAAGTCTGCACAGTTATTTCAAAGAGACAGGCGAATTGATTTATAATGCAAAAATAATTGGCTTGAATATCGAGCGTCGTAAACTTTACGAAAGAATTAATTTGCGTACAAAAAAAATGTTTGATGAGGGTCTAATTGATGAAGTAAAATTTTTGCTGAATCACGGAGTAAATCGAAATGATCAGGCAATGCTGGGAATCGGTTATAAAGAGACGATTGAATATCTCGACGGAAAATTTTCACTCGATGAGGCAATTTCAAAAATCAGTCAGAATACAAGAAATTTCGCCAAAAGACAATTAACTTGGTATCGACGAATGAAATATATTCAATGGTATGACGTTACGAAATTAAATGTTGACATTTTAGCCGAAAAAATTTATAATAACTCATTCGTAAATTACGAGAAAGGAGAAAGTTGCTGAAAAAATTTTTTAAAAGCAACTATGTGAAAACAATGGCTAAAACAAATAATCTTCAAGATTTCTTTTTGAATCAAGCACGCAAGGAGAATATCCCTGTCGTGATTCATCTTATGAACGGTTTTCAAATTAAAGGAACGGTTAAAGGTTTCGATAATTTTACAGTCGTCCTCGACAGCATGGGAAAATATCAAATGATTTATAAACATGCAGTTTCAACTATCACTCCTACAAAACCGTTCTCGAAGATTCAAGAAGATGATGAAGAAATTACTCAAGAAACAAAAGCTGAAGAATAATTTTTAATGTCAATGAATTTAAAAAAATACAGAGGCTTTGAGATCCTCGACGAATACAAAGACAAAAAAATAAAATTGCCTGAAAGAAAGACAATTCAAAGTGCCGGATATGATTTTGAATCGGCAGAAAATGTTTTGTTAATCAGTCAAAAAATTGTCCTTGTGCCGACGGGTCTCAAGGCTTTTATGTTGCCTGATGAAGTTTTGTTAATTCATATTCGTTCAAGTCTGTCACTCAAAAAAATAATTTTGGCTAACGGTGTCGGAGTGATTGATGCCGATTACAACGATCATATTATTTTGCCGATGCTTAATCTTTCGGAAGAAAATTTTCAAATTGATAAAGGAATGAGAATTGCTCAAGGAATTTTTCAAAAATTTTTGATTGCCGCTGATGATGAAGTTTCGACAATTCGACGCGGAGGATTCGGTTCAACCGGAATTTGACGGAACATTAAAATTGTTCATTAAGGTACGAGTCCAAATTGCACCTGAAAAAGTGTTGAAAAATTTGTAGATCGGAGTGAAAAAATTGAAAACTGATTTTATATTGGAAGTTGCTATTCAACAATTAAGAAATAATTTTTTGTTGACAGAAATTGAAGCTGAAGAGATTAAAAAAATAGATAAAGCTGCTTATGAAAAAACAATGTATTCATTAGATAAAATAAATTTAAAATATAAAAACAAATATTACGAAGGCGAATTGAATCCGTTTAATGCTGTAATGTATTGCCAATATTTATATCGTCTGAGCAATGAGGCTTACAAATTAAATTTAATAAAAATTGCCGAAAAAATTTATTATTTGAATAAAATGCTGAATTCCGTTGAATTATTTTATGCCGTGAATTTGCCAAAAATTTGGTCTTGTGAACATCCTCTTGGAAGTGTTTTCGGTCGTGCTCAATATGGAGATTATTTTTTCTTTTATCAAGGCTGCACAGTCGGCGGCAACGGAGGTCATGAGGGGGGGGGGTATTAACTATCCTGTGATTGGAGAAAATGTTATCATGTATTCAAATTCAAAAATTTTAGGTAAAAGTCACATCGGAAATAATTGTGTTATCGCGGCGAATTGTTACATAAAGGATTTTGATATTCCATCTGACAGTATGGTTTTCGGTCAATTTCCGAATTTGATTATAAAACCGATCAAAAAATAAAGATTGTGAGAATTATGAAAGATATTAAATCAATCAAGAATGAACTTGTCGAATTGAGGAAGAAAATTCGTCATCACAATAAAAAATATTATGAGGACGACAATCCCGAAATTTCCGATTACGAATATGATTGCTTGATGAAACGGCTGATTGAAATTGAAACGGAATATCCCGAATTTATAACTAACGGATCGCCGAGTCAAACAGTCGGAGGAAAGGCAAAACGTACTGCAGGAAAATTGATTTCGCATGATGTGCCCATGCTTTCATTGCAGGATGTTTTTTCATGCGATGAAGTTTTTGATTTCGTAAATTCTGCGATTGAAAAATTGGATTCTCCCGAATTTGTTGTTGAGGAAAAAATTGACGGCTTATCATTAGCATTGAGATATATAGACGGAAAATTTTCGACGGCAATAACTCGCGGCGATGGAATAATTCAAGGTGAAGATGTAACTGAAAATGCTCGCGTGATTGATGATGTCGTTGAATTTTTAAAATTTGATCCTCCAAATTATTTTGAAATTCGCGGCGAAGTTTATATGACACGAAAAAATTTTGAAAATGTAAATGCACGTCAGGAACTTTTAAATTTAAAAAAATTTGCCAATCCGCGAAATTGTGCAGCAGGAACTTTAAGACAGCTTGACAGTCGAATCGTTAAGGAAAGAAATTTATCTATGTTTGTTTTCAACCTTCAAGCCTCAACGAAAAATTTTGAAAGTCACAGCGCGGCTTATGAATTTATGAAACGCAACGGGATTAAAATTATTCAAAATTATAAAATATGTCGGACGGCGGAAGAAGTATGGACGGCGATAAAATCAATCGGAAATTCGCGCGGCAATTTGGATTATGACATTGACGGCGCAGTTGTGAAAATAAATTCTTTTGCCGATCGTGAAAAACTTGGAGCAACTTCAAAATTTCCACGCTGGGCAATCGCTTACAAATATCCTCCTGAGGAAAAAGAAACGATTTTGAGAAAGATAGAATTGTCAGTCGGAAGGACAGGTCGAATTACACCGACTGCAATTTTCGATCCGATTTTGCTTTGCGGCACGAAAGTTGAACGCGCAACTCTGCACAATCAAGATTTTATTGATTCTCTTGATATAAGAATCGGTGATACAATTACCGTTTACAAATCCGGTGAAATAATTCCGAAAATTAAAGTCGTCATTAAATCGAAACGTCCCGAAAATTCAATGCCGTATAAATTTGCTGAAAAATGTCCTGCATGCGGTCACAAAATTGAGCGTGAAGAAAATGCCGCCGATTTTCGCTGTGTCAATCCGAATTGTCCCGCACAAATTGAAAGCCACATTTTAAATTTCGTCGGACGCAATGCAATGGATATAAAAGGACTCGGCGAAATTGCGATTCACAATTTGATTGCAGAAGGTTACATTAAAAATATCGTTGACATTTATAAATTGAAAAATTTTCGTAAAGAATTGATTGAAAAGGGAATATTGGGAAAAGATAAAAATACCGATAAAATACTTTCGGCGATAGAAGAGAGCAAAAGCAATGAACCGACTAAATTTTTGACGGGATTGGGAATTTTTGGAATAGGACAAGCGGCGGCTCGTGATTTGATTAAAAAATTCGGTTCGATTGATAAAATAATTTCAGCGACCGATGAAGAATTAATTGCAGTTCCCGACATGGGAGAAATCAGCGTTAAACATATAAAAAATTTTTTTTCCGACGAAATTAATTTAAAAATTTTATCTGAGTTAAAAAATTTGGGCTTAAAATTTGAAACCGAAATTGAAACGGAAAATAATGATTTGAACGGAAAAATTTTTGTATTGACGGGAACACTTGAAAAATATACACGCGAAGAGGCAAAAAAATTAATTGAGGAACGCGGCGGCAAAGTTACAAATTCAGTCTCGAAAAAAACGGATTATTTAGTCGCCGGCGAAAAAACGGGATCAAAACTTCAAAAAGCGAATGAATTAAATATAAAAATTCTTAATGAAGAAGAATTTAATGAAATGCTGAAAAAATTCGATTAACTTAAAAAGGAAGTGATTAAAATGATTGAAGAAGTGAAAAATAAAAATGAAAATTTTTCATCGACAAACATTTCTTTGAAATCGAATGAAATTAATACTTCATACGCCGAAATTTTAAAATCATTTCAAACAGCAATCGAAACAAAAAAATCAGCAATTCAAGCTGATCTCAATTCTTCGCCGACGATCGTCAGAACAAAAAAATTTATGCCTGACGGTTCGGTTTTAATCATCACAAAGGAAGACGGAAAAATAGTAGATCAAGTCAAGAAAAAACCTCATATGATTTCAGTTCGCGATCCGATCAGCGGCGAAATTAAATTGGAATCGTTCATAAGCATTTTGGATTTTGATTTCATGTAAAAAATTTTAAAGAATTAATGAAAAATTAAAAAAAAGTTTATAAAAAGATTATTGCATTTTTTATTGGCAGCGTTTAAAATACATTCAACCATTGTTGATGACACGGAAGTTTTGGCAGAAAAAATATTCTCATCTGTGGAAAGATTGGGAGTATTTTTTTTTTGCAGGATTATTTATTGACATAAAAAAATTTTTGTTGTATTATTTTACAGAATTGTTAATCAATTTTATTTGCAAAGGGGATTTGAAAATATGGCAAAACTCGATTTGACAAAGTACGGAATTACCGGCACAACAGAAATTTTTTACAATCCGACTTATGAAGTTCTTTTCAATCACGAAATGGATCCTTCACTCACAGGTTTTGATGTCGGAAAAGAAACCGAACTCGGTGCAATTAATGTTATGACAGGCGTTTTCACCGGACGTTCTCCAAAAGACAAATTCATTGTTTACGACGACACGACCAAAGAAGGAGCTCCGGGAGAAATTTGGTGGACATCAGAAGAATATCCGAATGATAACAAAAAATGTTCCGTTGAAAGTTGGAATGAACTTAAAAAACTTGCACAGAAAGAGCTTTCAAACAAAAAACTTTATGTCGTTGATGGATTCTGTGGAACTCACAAAGATACAAGAATGAAAATTCGTTTCATCATGGAAGTCGCATGGCAGGCTCATTTCGTTACGAATATGTTCATCCGTCCGAAGAATCAAGAAGAATTTGATCAAGAGCCTGATTTTGTCGTTTACAATGCTTCAAAGGCAAAAGTTACAAATTACAAAGAACTCGGATTAAATTCAGATACAGCAGTTGTCTTCAATGTAACGAGCAAAGAACAAATTATTTTAAATACCTGGTACGGCGGCGAAATGAAAAAAGGCATGTTCTCAATGATGAATTATTTCTTGCCGCTCAAAGGAATTGCTGCAATGCACTGCTCTGCCAATACTGATATGAACGGTGAAAATACTGCAATTTTCTTCGGACTCAGCGGAACAGGCAAAACTACTCTTTCAACCGATCCGAAACGTCTCTTGATCGGTGACGACGAACACGGCTGGGATGACAGCGGCGTTTTCAATTTTGAAGGCGGCTGCTATGCAAAAGTCATTAATCTTGATCCTGTTGCAGAACCTGACATTTACGGCGCAATTACTCGCGATGCTCTCCTTGAAAATGTTACCGTTGATGACAAAGGAAAAATTGATTTTGCAGATAAATCAGTCACCGAAAATACTCGCGTGAGTTACCCGATTTATCACATTAAAAATATCGTTCGTCCGGACAGTCACGGACCTGCGGCTAAAGCTGTCATCTTCCTCAGCGCAGATGCTTTCGGAGTTCTTCCTCCTGTTTCAATTCTCACTCCGGAACAGACGAAATATTATTTCTTGAGCGGATTTACTGCAAAATTGGCAGGAACCGAACGCGGAATTACTGAACCTACTCCGACATTCTCGGCATGTTTCGGTCAAGCATTCCTTGAATTGCATCCGACAAAATACGCTGAAGAGCTCGTTAAACGTATGGAAAAATCAGGCGCAAAGGCTTATCTCGTAAATACCGGCTGGAACGGAACCGGCAAACGTATTTCAATTAAAGATACTCGCGGAATCATTGATGCAATTCTTGGCGGTGCAATTAATAACGCTCCTACCAAGCAGCTCAAAATTTTTGATTTCACGATTCCGACGAAACTTGAAGGAGTTGCAACCGAAATTCTCGATCCCCGTGACACTTATAAAGATTCTTCCGAATGGGATAAAAAAGCTGAAGACCTTGCAAGCCGTTTCATCAAAAACTTCAAAAAATATGAATACAATGCTGCAGGTAAAGCTCTCGTTGCGGCAGGTCCGAAACTTTAATTCTTTTTCAAAAATCGCTTAAACTGCATCAAATTTTTACTCGACAATTTTCGGTTGAGTATTTTTTTTACATAAAATTATTGTTTGCTTGAAAAAAATTACTCATCTCAAAAATTTATGAGGAGAGCAATTTTTTTATTTTGAAAAATTTTAGAAATCTTCGCTGCCGATTATTTTATCGTAAATGTAACCTTCTCTTACTCCCGAATCGCTGAAAATTATATTCATACTCTTAAATCTTTTTGCAAGAACATCAGCAATGATAAGTCCCGGTAAAAATGTATGCATACGTTCGGGAACTGTCCGCATCAATAAAATTTTATCCTGTTGAGTAAGTTCATGCTCGCGTTGAAATCTCCATAAAATATCCATAACGCGTTTAACTTCCATTCTTGAATTTCTTTGCGGCAATCCGAACATTGAATTATAAAGAGCCATTGCACCTTTAAAAGTTCCGCCGATTCCGCAAATTTGAGCATGAGTAACCGATTGAAATTCTCTGACTGCGCTTATTGTCGTCTCTGCCTCCGCTCTCATTTCCTCACATTCCGATGCTGACGGCAATATATGAATCCCTGTATACCGCGTATGAAATCCGAGTGAACCTATCGGCAGACTTACTTTTAATTTTATATTTCTTTCCTCAAAATAAACAATTTCAGTCGAACCTCCGCCGATGTCAATCAATAATCCGTCATCATCAATGAGATTGTGAGTTGCTCCTATAAAATCGTAAGTTGCCTCTTCGTCTCCGCTCATTACGTGAATTTCTCTGCCTGTTCGATATTGAATTTCTTCTACTGCTTGACGACCGTTAATCGCATTTCTGAGTGCTGCGGTAGTGAACGCTGTAACATGAGTGATGCCGAAGTCGCTCAAAAATTCATTATAGTTTTTAATTATTTCGACGACCTTTTCAATGCCTGCTCTCTGCATAATTCCTTCTTTTACATATGATGCAAGTCCGACTGTATTTTTTCGTTTCATTATCATTTCAACGCGATCGCCGCTTATTTCATAAATCGCCATTCTGATTGTATTTGAACCGACATCAATCATTGCATACAGCATAACCTCACCCCTTATTTTTATTTTTCTTTAAAAATTAATTTGTTAAACTTCTCAACGGTGCAGGAATCCTTCCGCCGCGAGCTATAAATGCTTCTGAACTCCACTCATTTTTAATCGGAACGATGGGACAATATCCTAAAAGTCCGCCGAATTGTACAACATCACCGACTTTTTTACCCGGCACAGGAATTATTCTTACTGCAGTTGTTTTATTGTTCACTACTCCTATCGCCGCCTCATCTGCTATTATTCCTGAAATTGTCGCCGCACTTACATCGCCTGAAACTGCAATCATATCAAGACCGACTGAGCAAACGCAAGTCATCGCCTCCAATTTTTCAATCGACAATGATCCTTCTTTGACTGCCGCAATCATTCCTTCATCTTCGCTGACGGGAATAAATGCTCCGCTGAATCCGCCGACATGTGAACTTGCCATCAAACCGCCTTTTTTAACTGCGTCATTTAACAATGCAAGTGCCGCCGTCGTACCGGGTGCGCCGCAACTTTCCAAACCCATTTCTTCCAAAATTCTTGCAACGCTGTCACCGATTTCCGCAGTCGGTGCGAGTGATACATCTACTATTCCAAATGGTACTCCCAATCTTTTTGATGCCTCTCGTGCGACTAATTGCCCCACTCGTGTAATTTTAAATGCCGTTTTTTTGATTGCTTCTGCTATCTCCGAAAAATCTGCTCCTTTTAAATCTTCAAGTGCGTGTTTCACGACTCCCGGACCGCTTACTCCAACGTTTATTACTCTTTCGGCCTCGCTCACTCCGTGAAATGCTCCTGCCATAAAAGGATTATCATTCGGCGCATTTGCAAATGTAACCAATTTTGCACAGCCGAGTGCTTGTTGTTCGCGTGTGAGTTCTGCCGTTCTTTTTATCACTTCTCCCATTTGTCTCACGCAATCCATATTTATGCCGGCTTTCGTCGAGGCAAGATTGACTGATGAACAAACAACGTCAGTCGTCGCCAATGCTTGCGGTATTGATTGAATTAAAATTTTATCGCCGTTCGTGAATCCTTTTTCAACCAATGCAGAAAATCCACCTATGAAATTTACTCCGACTTCTTTTGCCGCTTTGTCCATTGATTCGGCTATCGGCACATAATTATCTGTCTTGCATGAATCAGCTACTATTGCTATCGGCGTGACTGATATTCTTTTGTTGATTATCGGTACTCCGTATTCCGATTCCAATTCTTCGCCTGTTTTTACCAAAAATTCTGCCGACGTTGTAATTTTATCATAAATATTTTGGCAAAATTGTTTAATATTCGGATGCGCACAATCTCTTAATGATATTCCCATCGTAATTGTTCTTACGTCCAATTTATTTTGAGTTATCATTCGATTTGTTTCGAGTATGTCATCTATATTTATCAAATTTTTTCACCTCTTAATCTTCATAATGTCCTTTGCAAGATTTAACTGTAATTTTATTATCATCGGCAATCATATAAATAAGACGATTAGCGTCATCAATTTTACGACTGTAAGCATTATCATATTTTAAATGCTCAGGTTTTCCTTCGCCGCTCATTGCTCCATCTCGTTCAATGCTTTATTCTTCCCAGCCGTTATCAACAAAAGTAATTTTGCTCACTCAGCCATTGCCTCCAATTCTTCCATTGTTTTAACGACAACTTGACCATTGCGAATTTGTTCATCTGCACGATCAAGTTTTGCAAGATAAGCAGCATTACGAACGGCTTTTTTTACTGCTTCTTGGATACTAATATTTTTTTCTTCAGCATAAAAATTGAGCATGGCTGTTTCTTCATCGTTAAAATTAATTGAAACCATCATAAAAATTTCTCCTTAATATTCATAGCCGAGTTGTTCGATTATTTTTAAATCTTCTTGTGCTTTCAGAAGATTGCCGACTTTTTGATAACATTGTCCGCGCATATAATAACCGTCAGGATCATTCGGCTCAAATTCAATATATTTATTAAAATCTGAAATGGCAAGTTCATATTCTTCAAATTCAAAATAAAAACTTCCGCGATTAAAATATACTTCAGACAAATTCGGATTTACTTCAATCGTTTTGTCATAATCTAAAATCGCCTGCTCATAATCTCCCAAATAATAATAAGCATTGCCGCGATTGTTATAAGCCGTCGAATAATTCGGATTTATTTTAATTGCCTCATTGTAATTTGAAATTGCCTCAACATAATTTTTCATTTCAAAATAAGCATTGCCGCAATTATAATAAGCCTTTTCATTTTTCGGATCAATTTCCGTTGCTTTTTTATAATCTTCAATCGCCGAATCATATTTTTTTAATGATTGTTGAGCATATGCACGACCAAAATATGCCGATGAATCGTTTGATTTGATTTCGATTGCCTCATTATACAAATTGATTGCCTCAATATATTTTTCGTTGTCGTTTAATTTGTTTGCCGCTTCCAATTTTTGTGCGAATAATGCGTCTTTGTCTATCTCTGCAAAATTTTCTTTAATTTTATTTTTTTCCTGCTTGGTATTTGCATTTTCAATTTGATTTTCCAATTCTTTAATTCGTTTTTGTAAATCGTTTACAGTTTTTTTGAGTGATTCATTTTGATCAAGAATTATTGAACGCGAATTTTCATCTCTTTTAAAAAATTCTTTTATCGCTTCGTCCAATTTTTCCGTGTCAATCTGTGCAGTTACCGTTGCACGATATTTTATGTAGCCTGATTCGTTCGCAATCGGCAATGATTCATTTTTGACATCAATTATATTTAAAATTCCGCCAGCAGCTATTTCAATTACGTCTTTCGTTACAATATTATTTTCAACCGACGTATAAGATAAAATTGCAACTCCCGCTTGTTCAAGTGCGTTTCTTTCGGCGTATTCCTTCGCACGCTGTTTTGCCTTCGCCGGTGTCTCGTCATCACTTCCGATATATTCGCCGACTCCGACATAATTTTGAATTTCGGCATGTGCAACGGAAATCGTTTTATATTCGCAAATATTCGGCGTAAAAATAAATGAACCTGCTATTATTGATGCCGCCAACAATTTTTTGATTCTCAAAATATCATCTCCTAAATTTTGTGCATTACATCAAAAATATCTTGATGTTGAGTTTTTATTTCAACTCCAATTTCTTCGCCTTGAATTTTCAACGCTTTTTGAAGATCAACGAGCGGCATTTTGCTTTCACTCGCCTCAGCCAGAAGAATCATATTAAAAAATCCGTCCAAAATATTTTGATTTATGCTCAGAATATTTACGTTATTGTCAGCCAAAATTTTTGTAACTGCCGCTATTATTCCTACTCTGTCTTTTCCGACAACCGTAACTACCAATTTCATTTTAAAAAAACCTCCGATTAAAAAATTTAAAAATATTATACACTATAAAAAAGATTTTGAAAATATTTTTGATTAAAGGGTTGGTAATTTTCTGAATTTGTGTTATAATTCTATCAAGCGTATATTAAAAAATTTTGGGAGTGATTTTTTATGAAATGGGTTTGTAGTATTTGCGGTTACGTTCATGAAGGAGATGCGCCGCCTGAAAAATGTCCTCAATGTAAAGCACCTGCTGATAAATTCAAAAAGCAGGATGAAGGAAATTTAGTTTTTGCTGATGAACATGTTGTCGGAGTTGCAAAAGGTGTTGACAATGAAATTCTTGAAGGACTTCGTGCAAATTTCAACGGCGAATGTACTGAAGTTGGAATGTATCTTGCAATGAGCAGAGTTGCACATCGTGAAGGTTATCCCGAAATCGGCGAGGCTTTTCGTCGTTATGCTCTTGAAGAGGCTGAACATGCCGCCAAATTTGCCGAACTTTTGGGAGAAGTTCTCAGCGATTCAACGAAGAAAAATCTTGAGGCGAGAGTTGCAGCTGAACATGGAGCATGTCAAGGCAAAAAAGATCTTGCCGCACTTGCAAAGAAATTAAATCTTGATGCAATTCACGATACCGTTCACGAAATGGCAAAAGACGAGGCACGTCACGGCAAAGGCTTTAAAGGACTTCTCGATCGCTATTTCAAATAATTTTGCATAAAAAAAACTCATCTTCAGAAAAATTTGAAGGCGAGTTTTTTTGTTTTAATAATGAATTGAAAATTGAGATTCGCCGCTGACGACCGAAATATTTTCAGTATCAAATTGACTTACTCGTGCAAATCCGTTTCCTTTTTTGATTTGACTTTCAAGCGCGTCGAGTTGTTCCGGCGTTCCTTGAATTTCCATCGTCACCGAGCCGTCATATTCATTTTTCACCCAGCCCGTTACTTTTTCCTTTTTCGCCAGAGTTTGAACAAAATATCTGAAGCCCACTCCCTGAACTCGTCCTTGAGCTCTCGCGAATTTACGAATTTTGTCCGTCGTATCCATCGGATCAACTCCTTCTATTTCATCATTCATCACGAATAAATTTTTCCAAAGATTTTTAAAAAAATTAAACATTTGAATCACTATCCAAAGTTCTTATTAATGACCAAGTTTGAACATTTTTCAAAAATTTTATTTTAACGATTTGTTGAGCATGAGGAGCTGCCTCAATCGAATTGCCTTCCTCGTCAGTCATATAATTCAAAATTTGCGAAAAGTTTTTTTCATTCGGCTGAAGAATTTCAATTTTTTGATTTATTTTTAATTTTCCACGTTGTTCAACCGTTGCAATTTTCGTTGTCTCGTCGAATTCCCTCACTATTCCCAAAAATGTTGATGATTGTTTCGCTTTTGATGAATCGTGAATCATTGTACCGTTTTCATCGTGAACAAAAAATCCCGTCGTATACGGTCGATGAGCAATTTTATCAAGCTCAATTTTCCATTCGTCTTTTACGTGAAAAATTTTTTCATAATATAGATTGATTGCCTCACGATAAATTTTAACGACACTTGCGACATAATGCACGCTTTTCATTCGACCTTCAATTTTAAGCGATGAAATTCCGCTTTCAATAATTTTATCGAGATGATTTAAAAGGCACAAATCTTTTGAATTCATAATATAAGCACCGTGCTGATCTTCGGCAACTTCAAAATATTCATTCGGACGTTTCTCTTCCACGAGATTATATTTCCAGCGACATGAATGAGTACATTGCCCCTGATTGCCGTCGCGACCTGTCAAGTAATGCGACAGGTAACAACGTCCGGAATATGAAATACACATTGCGCCGTGAACGAACATCTCAAGTTCAATATCGCAATGATTTTTTATTTTTAAAATTTCTTCCTGCGTCAATTCTCTTGCCAGAACAACACGATTTGCTCCAAGATTTTTCCACATCTCAACTGTTTTGTAATTTGTGATATTCGCCTGTGTGCTTATATGAATTTCAAGATCTGTCAAATTTTTTGCAACAAAAAATACTCCGAGATCGGAAATTAAAACGGCATCAACATTAATTGATTCGAGATATTTTAAATAATTCGGCAGTTCTTCAATATCGTCATTGTGAGCAAAAATATTAACGGTTACATAAACTTTTTTATTCAAAGCGTGAGCAAATTCAACACCGTTTTTTAATTCGTCATCAGAAAAATTTCCGCCGTAAGCTCTCAGACCAAATTTCTTTCCGCCGATATAAACCGCATCTGCTCCGTAAATCAACGCGACTTTTAATTTTTCAAGATTGCCTGCAGGTGCCAATAATTCAATTTTTTTCATTTTTATTTTCTCCGAATGAAAAAATTCCATAAATTTTCAGCGGTATTGATTAACCAAAGTCAAATGTTCATCATAAGAATAAGCATAATGATTATGACCTGAGCGATCGGCAACGAAGTAAAGATAATCTGTATTTGCCGGATTTAAAACAGCCTCAATTGCATCAAGTCCGGGATTTGCAATCGGTCCGGGAGGTAATCCGGAATGTTGATAAGTATTAAAAGGCGAATCAATTTGAGTATCTTCAATCGAAACATCTTCTTTAGGAGCGTCCATTAAATATTGAAGAGACGCATCGGTTTGAAGAGGCATTCCAATTTTGAGACGTTTGAAGAAAACTTGCGCGACGATTGGACGATCTTCGGCAAAACGAACTTCCTTTTCAACGATTGAAGCAAGCGTTATCAATTCGTAAATCGACAAATTTTCTTCGGCGGCTCTTTCTCTCATACTTCGCGACAAACGATAATCAAAATTGTCGGCGAGCATATATAAAATTTCTTCTTCAGTCATATCGGTTGCAAATTCATAAGTATCGGGAAACAAAAAACCTTCGCAGTAATAAAAAACATTTTTGCGGCGTTCGATATAATCGTAAGGTGCAAAATTTTCAGCCTTCTTCAAAAAGTTATCGTAATCAACAATTCCTTCATTGTATAAACGTTTTGCAATATCTTTGACTGTGAAACCTTCGGGAATTGTAACTTTTATAAATTCGGGAGCACCTGCGAGAAGATTTTCAAAGACTTCATCATAAGTCATATTCGTTGTGAAACTGTACGAGCCGATTTTTAATTGATCTTCGTAACCTTTTAACTTGGCAAGCATTCTGAATTTGAAAGCACTTTCAATGACTCCGCTTTTCTCAAGTCGTCTTGCAATTTCTTCGGCATTCATTCCTTCAATTATTTTAAACTGCACACGTTTATTTTCATGTGAAATTTTTTTTGACGAATCGGAAAAGGCAACAAAAAATCCGACTGCAATCACCAAAAAGATTACTGCAGCCGCTGCAATTTTTTTGACGCTGAATTTTTCCGTTAAGCTGCCGAATGTTTCATTAATTTTTATTGTTTCAAGAGACGGCAATTTTAATTCCTCCAAAAATTTTTTTATTTTTTCAATGAGATTACCGCTTTCTTGATTAGGAAATTTAAATTTCATCAGTCATTCGTCCGATCATCTTCGATTTCTTCGCCGAAAAAATCATTATAAGCCTGTCTTACAATTTCAAATTCTTCATCGGTTGGTTCAACATATTCTTCTTCACCGTCTTCATTTGTGATGATTTTTGCAATAATAACATCTTCATCGCCGCAATCACAATCACAATCACAGCCGCAATCGCAATCGTGATGATGGTGATGTTCTTCTTCATCATCGGAAGGAACGGCAACCAGCAGCGCAAATTTTTTATCGTCAATAGGAATAATCATTTCTTCCGCGTAAAGATAAACATTTCCTTCATCGTCAGTCATTTCGACAATCAAATTTTCTTCTTCATCAAAATCCTGCTCAATATTTTTTTGATTTTCAGCCATTAAAAATTTTCCCCTTTCAAATTAAGACCGTCCAAGTAACCTTGAAGAATATGGACAGCCGCCATTTTGTCGATAACTTTTTTTCGTTTTTTGCGACTTACATCAGCGGCAATCAAAGATTTTTCGGCGGCGACGGTTGACAATCTTTCATCCCAAAATTTTATTTCAATGTTCGGATATGTATTTTGAATTTTTTCGGCAAAATTTCTGACGAGTTGACAGCGTTCGCCTTCAGTACCGTTCATATTTTTCGGCAGTCCGATTATCAATTTTTTAACTTCATTTGCTGAAATTATTTCGCCTAATATTTTTAAATCGTCTTTTATTGATTTTCGCCTTATTGTTTCAAGTCCTTGTGCAGTCAATCCGAGCAAATCACTCAATGCAAGTCCGACAGTTTTTTCTCCTACGTCCAGAGCCAGACATCTTTTTACTTCTTGCATTCCAAATAAGTCCTCACAAGTTCCTCAAGCAATTCATCACGCTCGACTTTACGAATTTTACTTCTTGCATCAAGATGACTTGTTATATATGCAGGATCACCGCTCAAAAGATAGCCGACGAGTTGATGAACCGGATTGTATCCTTTTTCTGTCATTGCCTTGTAAGCATTACGAATAACTTTTTCGGCACGATTTTCCTCAACACCGAATTTAAACATCATTGTTTCATCGCTGACCATTTTATCACCTCCGATTTTTTCTATAAAAAAATTTTTTAAATTAAATTTTTAAGATACTTATTGTAAAGTTTATCCCAAATATTTGTATAATCCTTTATCGTTCGATTGTAATTATAATTGCCGGTATTCTTCGTTCATATTCTTCAGGCGTGCATTGTTTCAAAATTATCTTCAATATAATTGATTCCTTCAAGAAAAGTTTTATCATTCAATCATTAACACCACGCGTTCAATTATATTTTTTAAATGTAATCCTTTAAATATTGTTCATAAATAAAGGTCCAAACATTTCTGTCAATGTAATTACGTTTTAAAATATTGTAATTTTCTATGACTGCCGGAAGTCTTCGTTCATATTCTTCAGGTGTACATTGCTTTAAAATATCTTCAATGTGATCTATGTCTTCAAGGCTAAATTTAATTATGCCGTCAGCTTTGAAGAAGTAATTTATTTCGGTTGCTCCCAAATAAATTGGTATAGTTTGAGCTGCAAAACAATTAAGAATTTTTTCGGTAAAATAGTATGGACTGATGTAATTTTCAAAAACAATTGAATAACGATAATTTTTGAAAGGTAATTCGATGGGACAATATTCACCGCCATCAAATCTTCCGAATGTGTCAGCCAATTTTTCATTTTTGCACTTCATCGCCAATTTTTGACGCAGAATATGATTTTCGCACATTCTTTTATTTGAAGCAATCATTGAAATATTTTTTGTTTTATTTTTATAGTTTTCTTCAGGCGGTGCAATACCCCCCCCCCTTGATTATTTTCGCTTTCAAAAACTTTTGAAGGATTATACCAAACACTTGCACTTAGAGGAGCCCATCTTGCATTTTTCAAATTACTTAATATGTTTACATCAAAAGTAAAAATTAAATCAAAATTTTTTTCCATATATTC
>CAJOPN010000085.1 GCA_905236285.1 uncultured Selenomonadaceae bacterium
CCGGAATTGTGAATAATAAATCCTTGAATAAAATATAAGCATCTTTATCAAAATTATCATCACGAATACGAAGTAATTCTCTTTTTGTGACTTTGTCTGTGACTTTGTCTGTGGAAAAATCTTTAAAAGGTGGAATATGTTCAAAATCATCAAGCAACAATCCTATTTCAACTTCTTCATTCAAATATTTAGCCAATGATTCACAAGCAATATATTGAGGTGAAGTAAATGCACCATCTGCGTAAATTGATTGAGTGCCTGCAGGCGGTAATTTTCCGTCGTGTTTTGTTTTATATTCTTCAAGCTGTCTCATGTAAATTCTTCGATGAGCTTTTATAATTTCACGATCTTTTATTCTCGGATCATCTTTTTCAATTATTTCAATCGGCAAAATTTCTGCTTTCGTGCGTGGATCAGCTTTCAACAATTTGCTTATCGAATCAATCGCCGATAATTCCTGCGGCTCTGAAAGTCTGAAAGTTTGTCCTTTGATATAAAACGGTCTGATTCTTACAGGAAATTGTGATAATTGAGTAACAACAAAAGTGCTGTCAACTCCTCCCGACCAGCAAATATTATAAGTTTTCATCTGATTCCAACCTTTCAATCAATTCACGTTTAATAATTTTGCCTGTTCCTTGAGTTCGCGGCAATGATTTAACATAAAAAATATTTTCGGCACGCGGAATTTTAAATTTATCCAATTTTTTTGAAAGTATTTTCGTCAATTCGTCAACCGGAATAAAATTTTTATTCCAAACAATAAAAAGTGCCGGCATTTGTCCCATAATTTTATCTTTTTTCGGGACGACTGCACATTCTCTGACGTTATCAATTTCGGATACGGCATTTTCAATTTCAATCGGCGAAATTTTATTTGCACCGCTTACAATCATATCGTCTTTTCGTCCCAAAATATAAATCATTCCGTCATCACCGCGATAACCTAAATCTGAAGATATAAATCGTCCGTTTTGCATGACTTCATTTGTAAGTTTCGGCTCATTGAAATATCCCGACATCAAATTTTCGCCTTCGACCGCAATTGTTCCGGAACAATCTCTACTTGTATTTTCAATTAAATTTCCGTTATCATCGAGAAATACAATTTTAGAGTGCAGACTTTCACTTCCGACACAATTTTCTTTCGGTTCAAATGCACTCCATTCAAAATAAGCCGAGCCTATTGCTTCAGTCGATCCAAAATCATTAAATAATCTTACATTCGGCAAAAGTTTTCTTAATTCTTCTTTGTCACTTTCAGGAATAACTGCACTACCGACGCTGATTATTCGCAGTTGAGAGGATACTTCAATCAACATTTTTTTTGCACGTTTCAAAATTTGTGCAATTTGAGCCGGTACAAATTGTAAAATATTGCAATGATATTTTTTTATTGCACCGAAAACATTTCCAAAAAGCATTGCGGCATTCATAATAACGGCAGTTGCTCCGCTTATCAACATTGCCTCAACTCGTCGAAGTCCTCCGCTGTGTGAAAATACCTGCGGCACGAGTGCAATATCTTCAGATGTAATTTCATATGAATATTTTACATTGTCGGCTCCACAAAATCGACAGCGAAAACTTGACATAACTCCCTTACTTTGCCCCGTCGTTCCTGTAGTGCAAATTATACATGAAATTTTTTCGGAATCTATTTCTGTAAATTTTATTTCATCGTCAGGCAAATTATATTTCAACGGTAAAATTTCAGCTTTAAATTTTTTTTCAAAATCCATCAACTTTTCTTCAGTCGTCGTCGCCTCAACAGGTATTGCAATACTTCCTGCGGCTTGCACTGCGTAAAATGCAATTAAATGTTCAATCGTCTGACGAGTCTGCAAAATGTAATTTTTATTCGGTTCAATTATTTTTGCATATCTTAAAATTCTCGACCAAAATTCTTTGTAAGAAATTTTTTCGTCAGTTGCTGCATTTATCAAACAAATTTTATTCGGAGTTGTCTCGGCAAAATATTTCAGCTTTGACAAAATTGTTTCATTCATCAATTTTTTTCTCCTGTATCAATTCAATTAAACCTGTACCTTTGCTGAAAAAAAATGTGCCGATTGCCTCGTAACCGAAAACATTTGTCGTTAAAATTTTATCTATTCTTTTGAATCCCAATTTTTTAAGACGCTCCAAATCTTTTTCAAATTCGTCGGTTTTAAAACAAATATGATACGGTTGACAAGGCAATTTCTCGATCAATTTCGTTACTGCACAAGGCAAATTCGGATCATGCGGAGAGATCAATTCAATGATTACCCCCCCCCCTAGCTCGCCAAATGCAAAATCCAAATTTCTGCTTGAATCGTAAGCCGAATGAAAAAATTTCGCTCCCATGATTTCAAATGCCGCTTTTGAATTTTCAATTGATTCAACGGCAAATCCGACATGATGAATTTTTTTCGATTCAATCATTGTTTAACCTCTGCATTTTTGAATGAGTGCCGAAATTGCATCAACCGATTCAAAATTATCTGAAATAATATCTTCGGGATCAATTTCAATTTCAAAATTATTTTCCAATTCGGTAATAAGTCTCATAATGTCGAGTGAATCCAAAATTCCGTCCGTAACAAGGTCTTTTCTTTCAAGATGAGGTTTAATTGCACTTTTCAATTCAACCAAAACTTTACCGATATTTTCCTTTGTGTTTTCCATTAAAAAAAACTCCTCTCAAAAATTTTTTTACATTTTAATTTTACATTTTAAATCTGTATTCAATTTGGTCTGTCTTGATCGCCGTCTGCTTTAAAAAATGTCGCCGTTTTATATCCCTTAGGCGTGCCGACCCAAATATCAATATTTTCTGCCACATAGGGCGCAAAATAATTCGGAATAATATTTGTATCGTCATCTTTCAATTCAATCATTCCGGCTTGCTCAACAAATTTTGTATCGAATCCGTAACAATATAAATCAATATATTCATATTCTTTTAAGCCTTCGGTCAAAAATTTTGAAATACCTGCAAACAAATCTGCTTTTCCTATATAATCGACTATTCTCAAAATTTTTTCGCCGTTGTATTCCTGCTCACGACACATCAAGAGTGCCTCACATTTTAATGACGAATCTTCTTTTAAACCGTAAACTTGATATTTGTTTATCGGATAATCAAAAAATCTGTGATTGATGTACCACGCATCTTTATAAGGCAAAATATTTTCATTGCAAGAAAAATCATAATTATTTTTTACTTCATCAATATTTTTGAAAGGAATAATTTTTACTTGGTATGATTCATTTTCTTTAAATTGTTCATAATGCCCAATTTTTGCAATTTTATATTCGTTTCGCTTCGACAAGCAATAAAAATGTTTCATCTTACCGACATCG
>CAJOPN010000086.1 GCA_905236285.1 uncultured Selenomonadaceae bacterium
TGTTTCAACTTTTACAAAATCGGTTGCAGGATGTTTACAGGTCGGACAAATAAAATCTTTCGGCAATTCTTCGCCTTCATATTCATAACCGCAGATTGAACAACGCCAAATTGTTCCGCCTTTTTTATTGACTGCTTTCGGTTTCGGTTTGATATTTTCGTGATAATATGAGTAAGTTGCCGACGGTTTATCGCTGATTTTTTCCATGTCAATTACATCAGCCAAAAAAATTGTGTGACTGCCGACATCAATTTGTTGAGTAACATTCGCGCTGATGTATGAATTTGTACCTTCAGTTACTGCAAGCGTTCCGTTCGCCGTACGTTTAATTTTTTCAAAACCTTCAAATTTATTGACATTTTTTCCGCTTTGAAATCCGAAACGCTTAAAAAGTTCAAAATTTGCGTCCTCACTAATGATTGATGCCGTAAATTTTTTTGTCTTTGCAATTATGTCGTGAGTGTAATTTAATTTATTGACAGCGATTGTAATTTGATTCGGTTCAGCCGTTACCTGCGTCACCGTGTTAATGATACAGCCGTTGTCTCTCCCGTCCATGTTAGCGGTAAGCACAAACAAACCGTATGAAATTTTTTGCACAACAATGTTATCCATTTTTCTCAACCTCCTAAAATTTAATTTCAATATATTTTATTATTTGCAATTTGTCAACAATTATTTCAACTGCCGATCGAAAGATTTGATGCTCAAAAAAAATATTGCGGCGGCATAAATTATCAAAACTATCAATGACATCAAAGACACTTCAAAATTATTGGCAAGTCCGCGAAGTAAATAACTTGTATGAGTCAGCGGCAATATTTCAATAAAAAATCTGATTCCCTCAGGCAATGTCGTTGTTTTAAAAAAAGTTCCGCACAAAAATGACATCGGCAGCAAAATATAAGTATTCACCTGGCTCATTTCTTCGTAAGTTTTGATTGTCATTGCCGCTATGAATCCCAATCCCGCAAAAATAATTGAATTTAAAATCAATACGCCGATGAAAACTATCGACAAATTTAATTTTGCACCGAACAAAAATGCAAGAATCAAAATCATTGACGACGAAATCATTGAACGCAAAATTGCCGCCGATATTTTTCCTGTTACAAACGACGTTGACGAAATGGGAGCCAAAATATATTCTTCCAATGATTTATGATAAACTCTTTCGGCATGGACAGGCGTAATTGAATTGAAACTGATATTCATGGAATTTAACGCCAAAATTCCCGGTACGAGAAAATCAATATAAGTTCCGTTATCAACCGAAATATTTTTACCGAGTCCGAATCCGAAGGCGACAAGATATAAAATCGGTGCAACCGTTCGCGACAAAATAAATTTCGTCAACCGTCTTTTCAATACAATCCAATCTCGCCAAAATACCGTTAAAATATCTTCAATCAAATTTTATCTCCCGTCAGTTCAATAAATACTTCCTCAAGTGAATTTTTTTCAAATTTTGTGCAGAAATTTTTCGGCGTATCAATCGCAATTAATTTTCCGTGATTTAAAAATGCAACTCTGTCACAAAGATTTTCGGCTTCTTCAATGTAATGTGTTGTTAAAATTATCGTCACACCTTGCAACTTTAAATTTTTTATCAATTCCCAAATTTTTCGCCTTACTTGCGGATCGAGTGCAACTGTCGGCTCGTCGAGAAATAAAATTTTCGGTCTGTGAATCAATGCACGAATTATTAAAAGCCGCCTTTTCATTCCGCCTGAAAGTTTTCTTACATTTTCATTTGATACATCACCGAGTTCAACATATTCTAAAAGCTCGGAGATTCTTTGTTGACGTTCGGATTTTTTCAAATGATGCAATTTTGCGTGCAATTCCATATTTTCGTAAACGTTTAAATCTTGATCAAAATTTATATGCTGCGGTACAACTCCGATTAATTTTTTAACTTCAATTTCGTTATTGATTACTGAATTTCTGTTATAAAAAATTTCTCCGCTTGAAGATTTCGTTTGCAATGTCAACATTCTTATGGTCGTCGTTTTTCCTGCGCCGTTCTTTCCGAGCAAACCGAATATTTCGCCGCGATTTATTTTGAATGAAATATTATCGACTGCGATTTTATTTTCAAATTTTTTTGTTAAATTTTTAATTTCTATCATAATATTTTATTTTATTACTTTTTTATTTGAAAAACAATTTATTATTTCATTAATTTTATGAATAGAAAACTTGATACAAACAAAGACCTTGAGGCGGAGCAGTAGGAGCAGCCAAATTCCTGTCACAACTTTCAAAAATATTTTTAAAATTATCAACGGAAAATTTACCGCGACCGACTGCAACGAGAGAGCCGACTATATTTCTAGCCATGTGATACAAAAATCCGTTGGCGTGAATTTTTATTTGCAATTCGTTTGAATAAGATTGAAAAATATCGGCATCAAAAATATTTCGGATCGGACTCATCGGAGCACCTCCTGCCGCTCGAAATGCGCTGAAATCATGGCGACCGATTAAAATTTTGATTGCCTCACGCATAGAATAAACATTTAGAGGATAACGAATTTGCCAAACGTACCGATTGATGAAAGGATTTGAAATTTTTTCGTTGAGGATTCGATAAATATAAATTTTACTTTTTGCAGAATGACGAGCATTGAAGTTTTCATCAGCCTCCCAAGCGTCGAGAACAACAATATCATTCGGAAGAAGACCGCTTGCTGCAAGAGGGATTTTTTCGACAGGAATTGTGCCGTTTGTGTGGAAATTAATAACTTGACCGAGTGCATGAACTCCCGAATCCGTTCGACCGGCAGCGGCAATTTCAATTTTATCTCCGAAAATTTTTTCCAATTTGCTTTCCAAAATATTTTGAATTGCAATCGTCGAATGTTTTAAAGGCAGTTGACGTTGAAATCCATGATAATTCGTTCCGTCATAAGCAATTTTTAATACAATGTTTCTCATATAAATTCACCGTTTTAAATTATAAAAAAATTTGAGAGGTGTGACAAGATGAAAGAAAAAATTATTGTTACAAGCAGCGAATATATAATTTCGGCAGTAAGTCCGGCACAATATCCCGAAGAAAAATTATCCGAAATTGTTTTTATCGGAAGATCAAACGTTGGCAAGTCGTCGCTAATAAATTCACTTACGCGCAGAAAAAATCTTGCACGAGTAAGTCAGACTCCCGGCAAAACTCAAACGATTAATTTTTACAAAGTTAAATTGAAAATTACGGAAGACGAAACTGTTGAACCCGAAAGAAAGAATTTTTATTTGGTTGATTTACCAGGATACGGTTACGCGAAAACGAGCAAATCAAATCGAAAATTATGGACGAAATTCATTGAGCAGTATTTATTGACGAGTGAGCAAATAAAATTTGTTTGTCAGTTGATTGATATTCGTCACGATCCGCCGGAATCCGATTTAAAAATGTTGAATTGGCTGATTGAAAGTAATCTGCCTGTGCTCGTCATCGCGACTAAATCCGATAAACTCAGTAAAAATGCACAATTAAAACAAATTAAAACGATTGAAAAAATTTTGGCGATAGAGGAACTTTCGGTACTCCCATATTCATCAATAAAAAATGAAGGACGTTCAGAATTACTTGACACGATAGCCGATTGTTTGGTAAAATAGAAAAAAATGAATGGCGTTCATAAAAATTTTGGGAGTGAGAAAAATGACGGAGCTTACAATTTTTGATAAATCTCTTCTGAATTTGTTGCAGTCGAATATTCCGATTTGCAGCAGACCATTTGAAGAAATGGCGAAAAAACTCGGAACCGATGAGCAGACGGTACTGAAAAGACTTCGCGAATTGAAAGCCGAAGGATATTTGCGCAGAATCGGAACATTTTTTAATTCAAACAGTCTCGGTTATCAAGGAACATTGATAGCATTGTCGGTAGAACCCGAAAAAATTCAACAAGTCGCCGAAAAAATAAATAATTATTCGGGAGCAACTCACAATTATGAACGTGAAGGTCAATTCAATCTCTGGTTTACGCTTATCACGCCTAATCAAGTGCAGGAACAAAAAATTTTGTCTGAAGTAAGAGAATTGAACGGAGTAGAAGATATGATTTGTTTAAAATCAAATAAAAAATATAAAGTAAATGTTCAGTTCAATTTGCAATGAAAAAATGAAAACATTTGAAATAAATGCGAGGGATAAGGCGGTAATCAGAGCATTGCAGGGAGATTTTCCTTTATGTGAAGAGCCGTATAAAATATTGGCTGAACAAGCCGGAATGACTGAAGAAGAATTTATAAATTGCGTTAAAAACTTGTCCGAAGAAAAAAAAATTCGGAAGATGGGAGCAGTCCTCAAACATCGTGAGGCGGGATTTATTGCAAATGCACTTTGCGCCTGGTCGGTACCGAATGAAAAATTGGACGAAGTGGCACAGGTTATGATAAAAAATCCTGCCGTATCACATTGCTACGATCGAAATACTGCGCCGAATTGGAATTATAATTTATATACGATGATTCATGCAAAAAGCCGCGACGAATGCGAAAAAATTATTAAAAATCTTTCGGAAACAACAGGGATTGAACAATTTCAAATTTTATATTCAAAAAAAGAATGGAAAAAAACATCAATGAAATATTTTTGCGAATGAGCATTTATAAAAAATCTTCGATTGAAAATTTAAGTCGGAGATTTTTTGTTGATAAAAATTCAATGATATGATATAAATAAAAAAAATTTTTTATGAGGTGACAAATAAATGAAGAAAAAATTATTGACAGCAGTGATGACTTTGTTGATGTCAACGACGATGTTTGTCTGCGCCGCACCGAATGAAGGCGAAAAATCGGAACTCAATGCCGATGAAGTTGAATACGATATGGAAACGGGAGTAGTAACTGCAAACGGCAATGTAATATTGAAATACGGAACGGGAGTTGCAACCGGAGCAAATGCAATGTACAATCTGAATACAGAAGAGGCATATTTGACAGGAAATGTTATTGTAATTCGAGACGATTTAAAATTGACATGCGATTCACTCAATAGCGATGGAGCGGGACATATGCAAGCCGACGGAAATGTTTATGCAGAACAAAAAGTTTTGCCGACGAAAGATTTACCGCAAGGAGATTTGCGAACATTTACAGGAGATCACGTTGATTATTATCCAGATGATCGTCAGCATATAATAATTTCAAGCGGCGGAGTAGTTAAAAGTACTCAAGAAGGGACTTTCACGGCTGATTATATGGAAGGCTGGCTTGATGATCAATACTACTTCGGCACAGGCAACGCTCACATCATCAGTACGCCAAGAAATTTGGAAGCAGGCGGAGACAGAATTGATTATTATGCAAATGAAAACGGGAAAGCAATTTTGAGCGGCAATGCTTGGGCATATCAAGACAACAACACGATAAGAGGAAATCGCCTGACGGTTTATCTTGCCGACACGAAAAAAGATAAGCCTAAAGAAGAAATGAATCCTTTCTCGGACAAAAAAAAGAAAAAATCTGTAAAAGTTGATGAAAAAGTTGAAATCAATCAACCGTTTGAAAAAGAAAATAAAATTGAAACCGGCGAAAAAAATTGATTTAACGGCAAATATTATTTATCATTGAAAAAAACTCTTGCAATTTATCAAAAAGTCAAATATAATATGTCAAATAGTCGATATAAAAAATTTTCGTCGACTAAAAAGAAGGTGAACTTATGGTAAATAATATTGCCGATGCCATAGAAGAATATATTTTGAAACAGCTTGCGACAAAAACTGACGGACGAGTAGAATTAAAAAGAACGGAGCTTGCAAACAAAATATCTTGTGCACCGTCACAAATAAGTTATGTATTGAGTACGCGATTTACATATGAAAAAGGTTTTATAGTAGAATCGCGGCGGGGACTTGGCGGATATATTCGCATAACAATTTTGACATCAAATGACATAAATGAAGAAGCAATTTATGATGATATGCTGAGGAAAATTAAAGATGATACCGAATTTGAATACGTCAAGTCGATGATAGATTATCTGGTTGAAAATGAAATGGTCACAAAACGCGAAGCCGAACTTTGTGCTCAATTTATTTTTAATCTTTACAATGCAAGAGCAATAGGCATAAAAGAACGAACAAAATTAATTCGCTCGGTATTTGACACTTTGTCTAAGATGTCGCTTTTAAGAAAAAGATAATTTTTAAAAATTTTATCGCGTTTAAAAAATTTGATTGCGCGATATTTTTTTGTCGTTCATAAAAATATTAAGAAACAAAAAATTTTTTGAAAATTTTCTTGACAAAATTAAATTTTTGTGGTATTCTCTTCCCTGTCAGTTGGGCGTTACGAATTGTGACAGACATTTGAAAGTTTAAATGCGGAAATAGCTCAGTTGGTAGAGCACAACCTTGCCAAGGTTGGGGTCGCGAGTTCGAGTCTCGTTTTCCGCTCCATCTTTTGAA
>CAJOPN010000087.1 GCA_905236285.1 uncultured Selenomonadaceae bacterium
AGACCAAATTCAATTTTAGTACCTCAAAGAAGTGTTCAACAATTACTCGGAAAATCATTTGTAATGGTAGTAGGAGAAGGTAACAAATCAGAGGCAAGAACAGTCCAACTTGGAGATAAAGTCGGAAGTTATTACATAATTGAAGATGGAGTAACTCCGCAAGATACGGTTATAGTTGAAGGATTGACGAATTTACAGGAAGGAATTGAATTAGATGTAACGACAGTAACAGCCGGCGAAATGGGATTTACACTCAGCGAAATAACGTCAAGATATGATGCAGATTCATCAAATAAAACAACTCCTTCAACGAATCAGTAAGGACGGTGAAGAATAATGTCGAAATTTTTTATTCATCGTCCAATATTTGCAATCGTCATAGCAATAATAATAGTCTTAGTCGGAATATTGGCAGCAATACAATTACCAATTGCACAATATCCGCAAATAGCACCACCAACAATATCTGTTTCAACGACATACACCGGAGCAAATGCAGAAGTTGTAAATGAAACGGTAGCACAAGTCATAGAACAACAAGTAAATGGAACTCAAGGAATGGATTACATGAGTTCAAATTCAGATGATACCGGAAGATATTCATTGAACGTTACATTTGCAGTTGGAACTGACGGAGATATGGACTCGGTAAAAGTTCAAAATAACGTAGCAGTTGCGAATCCGTCATTGCCGACTGACGTTCAAAATCGAGGAGTAACGACATCAAAATCATCAAATGATATGGCTTATATGGTATCGATGAATTCACCAGATGGAAAATATGATCGAGCATTCATGAAAAATTATGCTGACGTATATATACTGGACGAAATAAAACGTGTCAGCGGTGTCGGTAACGTTCAAATTTTCGGCAGCGATTACGCAATGAGAGTTTGGCTGAATCCTGATAAATTGTCGGAATTGAATTTGACGATAGCGGACGTAACGAGTGCAATCAGCGAACAAAATTTGCAAGCTGCAGCCGGAACGGTCGGAAGTATGCCTATCAATCAAGGACAAGAAAAACAATTCACGGGAAAAGTTCAAGGTCGTCTCGTAACGATTGAAGAATTTGGAGATATAATTTTAAAATCAGGCGGCGACGGAACATTTGTCAGATTGAAAGATGTTGCACGAATTGAAACGGGACAGAGACAAAATAATATCGTTGCAAAATTTAACGGCTATCCCGCAGTCGGATTCGGAATGATGTTGACTGATGACGCAAATGCAATGCAGACAGTCAAAGAGATAAGAGAAATTCTTGAACGTCAGAAAGAAAATCTTCCGCCGGGATTAAAAATTGATCAAATTTTCGACAGCACCGATTACATTAATGCGTCAATCCATGAAGTCGTTGAAACTTTTGTAATTGCATTGCTGCTCGTCGTATTCGTAATATTTATTTTCCTGCAGAGTTGGAGAGCAACATTAATTCCGCTTTTGGCAGTACCTGTTTCATTAATCGGAACTTTTGCATCGTTCATTGTTTTGGATTTTTCAATTAATACCTTAACATTATTTGCAATGGTTCTTGCAATCGGATTGGTTGTTGATGATGCGATTGTCGTTATAGAAAATGTTGAACATCACATGGAAAGCGGATTGACACCTGTTGATGCAACCGAGCGAGCGATGGACGAAGTTCAGGGACCTGTTGTCGCGATTGCTTTTGTTCTCGCCGCAGTTTTCGTTCCCGTTGCATTTTTAGGCGGAATGATGGGCGTATTGTACAGACAATTTGCGTTGACGATTGCTATTTCAATGGCACTTAGTGCATTCGTTGCATTGACTTTGACTCCGGCACTCTGCGCAATGATTTTAAAACCTCATGATCCGAATGAAAAACGCGGATTTCTCGACATTTTCTTTGACGGATTCAATAATTGGTTTGACAGAACAAAAAATCGTTACGTCAAAATGGTCGCAAGAATGATAAGTCATTCAAAAATTTCTATATTGATGATGCTTGTGATTTGTATTTTGACAGGATGGGTTTATAAAAATCTTCCTTCAACATTCGTACCCGAAGAAGATCAAGGTTATTTTATGGCTGCAGTTAATTTGCCTGAAGGAACAAGTATGAATCATACAGTTGAAACTGTTGACAAATTGGCGGCGGCAGTTCAAAAAAATATGCCCGGATTAAAAAGTATTATGGCAGTAAGCGGCTTTGACATTCTTTCATTTGGAAGTAAACCGAGTGCGGCTTTAATAGTCTGCGGTTTGGAAAGTTGGGACAAAAGAGGTCCTGAGGCATCAGTCGATGCTTGTATCGGGACAATGTTCGGACTCGGTGCAAAAGTAGTACCTGAGGCAACAGTTATTGCATTTAATCCGCCTGCATTACCCGGTCTCGGAAGTGTCGGCGGCTGGTCGCTTCAACTTCAAGACATGAGCGGTCACACAAATGAAGAATTAAATGAAATAGTCGGTCGAATAGTTGCGAAGGGAAATCAACGTCCCGAATTGCAAGGAGTTCGCACAACTTATTCAATCACTTCCCCGACTTATGAATATGAAGTTGACCGCGAAAAAGTAAAACTTTTGGGTGTATCCCTAAGTGATGTTTTCACGGCTCTTCAAGTTAATTTCGGCGGTACTGAAGTAAATGATTTTAATGAATTCGGACGCACTTACAAAGTTGTATTGCAATCAGATGTCTTGTATCGAAGTGAAGCCGAATCGGCAAAATTTGTTTTCGTCAAAGGCGCAAACGGTCAAATGGTACCTCTCGATACATTGATTAAACCGAAAATGTCAACTGGTCCGACGCAAATTTCAAGATTTAATTCGGCTCGCGCAGTCACGATTCAAGGAAATGCGGGACAAGGTTATTCAAGCGGTCAAGCGATGGCGGCGATTGAAGAAATTGCACGTGCAGAGGCAGGAACAGGATTTAATATTGAATGGAGCGGACAATCTCGCGAAGAGAAAAAGGCATCGAGTTCAACGGGTCAAGTTTTGGCATTGGCATTGGTATTTGTCTTCTTGTGTCTTGCGGCACTCTATGAATCCTGGTCAGTACCTTATGCAGTTTTGCTGACTGTCCCGACAGGAATCTTCGGAGCTGTAGTAAGTGAATACGGCTTGTCAATGATTGAAGCTACAATGGGACATCAAAATTCAGGATTGCAGGATAGCGTTTATATGCAAATCGGAATTATTATGATAATCGGACTTGCAGCTAAAAATGCAATCTTGATAGTCGAATTTGCAAAAGTACGTGTTGACAGAGGAATGCAGCCGATTAAAGCGGCACTTGAGGCGGCAGGCTTGAGATTGAGACCGATTTTGATGACGAGTTTTGCTTTTATAATCGGTTGTTTGCCTTTGGCGGTTGCAACAGGAGCAGGTTCGGCAGCTCGTAACGGAATGGGCGTTGCAGTCGTCGGCGGCATGTTGTTTGCAACTTCTCTCGGAATATTTTTAATTCCTGTCTTCTTTGTTATCACCGAATGGGTTGCTCATAAACTCGGATTTATGAAACAAGAAAAAAAGAAACGTTCAATAGATTATATTTAAAAATTTTTCAAACAAAAAAATATCCGTCGGCGAAAAATCGTCAGCGGATTTTTTTATTTTTAAAATTATTTTGAATCGGATTCGGAAATAAATTTTCTTGCGACTGCGACGAGTTGATCTTTTATGTCGAAAAGATTTTTATTTTTAATTTGAGCTCCCGCCACGTTTTGATGTCCGCCGCCTCCGAAATTTTCCATTATAACCTGCACATTCAATTCACCTGTCGAACGAGCAGACACTCCGACAATGTCAGGTTTAAGTTGAAAGCATACAATAGACATGCGAACATTTTCAACGGTTAAAAGTGAATCGGCGGCTTGTGAGGCAATTACTTGAACATTCGGAATAACTTTATCAATGTAAGAAATTATTAATCCGCCTTCAAAATATTCACTTCGAGCCTTAGCTTGAGCAAGTGCAACCGTCGTTTCATAATCTGATTTAAATAAATCGCGGACGATAACCGGATCTGCTCCGCTGCGTCTCAAATAACTTGCCGCATCAAATGTTCTTGAACCTGTTTGAATCGCAAAATGTTTCGTATCAACCACTATCCCCGAATAAATCGCCGTCGCATCAAGTTTTGAAATTTTCATGTCATCATCAAAATACATCAGCAATTCCGTAACCAATTCGCAAGTTGAACTTGATGAAGGCTCAAGATAAACCATCAACGGATTTTTAATAAAATTTTCACTGCGTCGATGATGATCAATTACAATAACATGATTAATCATTTCCAAAAGTTTCGGAGCGGCAACTAAATGCGGAATGTGAGTATCAACGATGAAAAGCAGAGGAGTGATTGAAGAACCTGTTACCACGTCGGAAGATTTGACAAAAATTTCTTCATATTCGGGCTTGTCTTTCATAATTTCAACGAGTTTATCAATTCCGTCATTCATATCAGACAAAACGATATGAACAGGCTTTTTCAATCGACGAGCCATAACAGATACGCCGACTGCTGCGCCTAATGCGTCAAAATCTTCATTGTGATGACCCATTATAAAAATTTCGTCGGCATTTTCGATTGACTCACGAATTGCATTTGCCACAACACGAGCTTTGACACGAGTATGTTTTTCGACTGCGCGAGCTTTTCCGCCGAAGAATAAAGATTTTCCGTCAATTTTCATTGCAACTTGATCGCCGCCTCGTCCGAGTGCCAAATCCAAACCTGTTTGAGCCTCTACTCCCATCTCTGTCATTGAAACTTCAGAAGAATGTTTGTCGGCAATCGAAACTCCCATTGAAAGCGTAACCGGAATTTTGTTTTTGCTTGACAGTTGACGCATTTTATCGAGGACATCAAATTTTTCGGCAATCGCTTTATCTATTTTACATCGTTCCAAAACCACAACATATAAATCATCGGAAACCTTGCGAATAAATCCCGACAATGAATTTATCCAAGCGTCCAAAATTTCATTGACATTCAACATCAAAGAATTTTTTTCAGCCTCAGTCAAACCTTGCATAATTTCGTCGTAATTGTCAATTTGAACGTAACTTATAACCGTTCGCGAATTTATGTACTCAATTTTTAATTTTTCGTGAGCAGTTACATCTTGAACGTAAAGCGCGATTAATTGAGGTAAATTCTCTTTCGGCCTCAAAAGAATATGGCGCACATGAAAATATTTCTCGCCGCTCTGAAAAATATAATCGCCGTCAGTCAAAAAAATTTTTTCGTTGATTAATCCCTGCCAAAATTCATCAATCAACATTCCCGTTTCAGGATTTTTGTCAGCATAATCACGCGTGCGTTTGTTGCACCATTCCATGCGGCCGTCTTTATTGATTATCAAAATGGCTTGAGGTAAATTTTTCAGCGCGTAAAGAATGGTTTCATTGAAACTGCCGACGACATTTTTGCAATAATTTTCAAAATCATTTGAACGAGCTTTACAGCGATCATAAGTAAAAAAAATTAGAAGAACCCATAAAACGAAAGCGGCAAAAGACAAAAGCCAATTATATTGAAAAAGCAATCCGATTAAAACCAGTATGACGACGAGATGAACAGTTAAATCAATCCAAGCAGAAAGATTTCTCGGCAATAAAATCACTTCCGATCTGAAAATCTGCGGCGATAATCGAAAAACATATCGAATAAGCCGGTGAAAGCAACAATTTGAAACAGCATGAAATTAAAAACAATAACGATAAAAATAATTCGGCGTACCAATTTTGAAACATTTAAACGATCGGCAGTAAATGACAAAACCGCCAGACCTTGAACGAAACCTACAAGAGTAGATAAAATATTTGCATTGATTGAAACTGTGTAAAGCAAATTTAAATTCCGCGTCGATCCCCAGTACAAGCCGAGCATTGCAAGCACCATCAAATACAAAAATGCCGGTGGAAATCTCCATTCGGCGAACGGCGGAAATTTGGGCAGCTTTAGATTTAATTTCGGGAAAATCCATTTAGCCGAATAAAAACAAATTAAAGTATTGATTAACGCCATTAACAATAAAAAAGTCGGCATCAGCAAACTCACCAAAGTTATTGCCGGCTCAACTTGAGATTTAGCCTGTTGAATTTGACTTTGATCTATTCCGAGCGTCTCATACAATTTAAAAGTTTCGTCGAATGTTTCACGAATCATTTCAATTTGAGTATCCATAAAATTAATATCCATTACGAAAAGAAGAAGGCACATTGCGAAAATTTGAGACGCAAAAGAAATCATCAAAGTGAAAACAAAAATTTTGACGGCACTAAATTTTTTTTGAATCGCAAAACCGAGAGCCAATCCACAAAATCCGAATGAAAGAGCCAGACGAATTGTAAATATCGGACCGATAAAAAGCGATAACAAAATAATTGTTGCCATCAAAGCGTAAGTTGCTCTTTTTATTCCGAGCCGCACAGATAAAATTGCAAAAGGCAATGCCCAGAAAAAATCAACGAGCATTCCGATAATCGGCAGATAAGTTGAAATTAATCCCAAGACGACGGCGATTGCAACTGTCAAACCGCATTCAATCGTCGGTGTGATATTTGTCTTTGTCATTTTCCTCACGAACATGATATAATTTAGAAAAGATTTAAAAAAATTTTTGGAGATGATTTAATGTTGAAAGTGAAAGTCGGGCACATAAATTTTTTAAATATACTGCCGTTGACTTACAGTTACAAACATGAAAATTTTGACGACTTTAAGATTTTTTATGATGTGCCGTCAGTTTTGAATAATGCCGTTAAAAACGCTCAACTTGATATAAGTCAAATTTCGTCAATCGAGTATGCGCGTCAAAATGAAAATCTTTTGCTGTTGCCGAATATTTCAATTCGTGCCGATTGCGATGTTGAAAGTATCGTCTTGATTTCAAAGAAACCGATTGAAAAAATTTCCGATGATAAAATTACTTTGACTTCAAAATCTGCAACTTCTCATTGTCTTTTAAAAATAATTTTAGCTGAAAGCTACGGTGCAAATCCGAAATATGAAATTGCAAAAGTCGAAGTTAAAAATCCGATTCCGAATGATTCAGCCGCTTCACTTTTGATTGGTGACGATGCATTGGAAATTTTTATGAATAAGCCGAAAAATTTATTTTGCTACGACATAGGCAAAGAATGGCACAAATTAACAGGCAGGTCAATGGTTTTTGCAGTATGGATCGTCAGAAAAGATTTTGCCGAAAATTTTCCCGATATTTTGAAATTTGCTTACGATAAAATTATATTTGGAATGAAAAGCGGAATCAAAAATAAAAATTTGGCGATTGAATCCGTACTCACCGTAAAACCTTTTGATTACGACTGTTTAAATAAATATCTCGGTGAAATAATTAAATGGGATCTTCCGAATGACGCGATTGAATCATTGAAAATTTTTTACGAGAAAGCTTACAAATTTAATTTGATTGAGAGATTGCCCGAAATAAAATTTGCATCAGTTTAAAGCAATTCTGAAATATTCATCAAGATGATCTGCGAATGTCATGTGTCCGCGTTTTGAGGCTCGACTTTGTCCGATGTCGGAAAGCACGCTGTAATAAATTGAAGTCTCAATACTTCCCGGTATTAAATGTTCCCAATTTCTGTAATCATAAGCACGTTCTGAAATTGCATTTTGAGGTCTTCCTATTACTTCGAGTTCACACAAAAATTGAATTTGTTTAGTCTTCGGACGAATATAATAATGTTCAAGAAAATATTTTTTTGTATGCAAAACTTTTAAATCAATTTCGTCGTAAATAACGCCTTTTTTTGCCGCCTCATTTATTTCGGTATTCATTCCGCTGACATAGTTATATAAATCGCTGTCCATGTCGGAATAATTTGGAAATCTTTCAAGCATTCTGATCCAAACGTCCGCCATATATTCACTCGTCGAATACGGCATGTTAATCCAGCGCACGGCTTGACGATCCAAATAATAATCATAAGTTTCATCGCTGAATAATTTTACAAAACGAGCTCTTTCACGTGATTCATTGCCGCGATTCGGATTGTCATAACCTTCAGCTTTTTTAAAATATCTGCCGTTGTTTGAATTTGAATTTTGATTTCTCTCACGTCTTTTTTTATTGTCAATTTCATATGTATTTTTTGAAACAGGCTTGTCGAAATCGTCCGCATCTTCGTAAATGCTGCCTACTTCGTAATCATTTTTTTGATTTGCGTCGGCAGGAATTTTTATTTCATGTGACGGCGGATTGATATTCGTCGGTTTTTTATTTTCTTCGACAGGTTCAGGTTCAACAGGCGTTTCAACATTTAAATTTTCGATTTCAATTTCATTTTTCGGTTGTTCAATTTTTTCTTCGACTTGAGCAGTCGGCGGCGGTTCAATTTTAATAGGTTTTTCTTCGGGAATATTTTCGATCGGATTTTGATCCTGTCGTTCATTTTGATTTGTCTCCGATTCATTGCTCGTTGTTTCCGTTTCAGGTACATTTTCGGTTATCGGAGGAATTTTTTCCTCAATCTGTGTCGGTTGTTCGGTTTTATTCTCCGTCGATTCTTTTTCTGTTTTGTCTTCATATTGTCCGCCAAATACAATTATATCATCTTCGGCATAAGTTAAAGGCGATGAAAATAATAAAGACATCGCCGCAATTCCTATTAAATATTTATCTTTCAAATTCACTTTCAAACACCTCAACTTTTTTGAAATTATTCGACTTTATAAAAAAAAATCCTGTCAAGTCAAAGGTTTTTTCTCAACAGTTCCTGCTCGACGAGGAAAATTTTTTGGAGTGGTCAAAATTTTTTTTATGTAAATTAAGTTTCGCGGATCGTCATTCGGCAATTTTATTTCGATATTTTTATAAAAATTTCCGCCGAGAATTTTAATTGCATTTTTTGATGCTTTTAATTCGGTCTCAATGTTTGTACTTTTCAATGCTGCAAAATATCCGTCGATTTTCACAAACGGCAGACAATATTCACTCAAAATATTTAATTTGGCTACGGCTCGCGACACCGACAAATCAAATTTTTCACGAATTTCAGGATTTTGAGCGGCATCTTCTGCACGAGAGTGAATGACTGTAATTTTTTTTAAATTTAATTCGTTAATTACTTTCGTCAAAAAATTTGTTCTTTTCGATAATGAATCAAGCAAAGTGATTTTTAAATTCGGCTTGAAAATTTTCAACGGAATACCGGGAAAACCTGCACCTGTTCCGACATCAATCACCGTTTTGACTTCAGAAAAAATTTCATCGTTCCAAATGGAAATTGAATCAATAATATGTTTAACTGCAAAATCTTTCGGCTCAATTATCGTCGTGAGATTTATTTTTTTGTTCCAATCAAGTACCAATTTATAAAAATCGTCAAATTGATTTAACTGCTCGGAATTAAATTCGACGCTAAAAATTTCGGCTGCAGCTAGCAATTCTTTCAAAAACATTTTTTCACCTTATTGAATAAAGATTTTCGGCATTGCGAGTTGTAATTTCAGCAATTTTTTCGAGTGATTCGCCGCGAATTTCGGCAATTTTTTTTGCGACTTCAACGACAAATGCAGGTTCATTTCTTTTGCCGCGATAAGGAGTCGGCGCAAGATACGGAGCATCAGTTTCAATTAAAATCATTTCAAGCGGAGCAGCTTTTACTATTTCAGGCAATTTCGCAGAATTTTTGAATGTCAATGGTCCGTCAATTCCTATTAAAAAATTCATTTTCCAAATTTCTTTTGCCATCTCAAGCGAGCCGCTGAAACAATGCAATACTCCACGAATATTTTTTGTCTCCGCCTTCAAAATTTTTAATGCGTCACCGTGAGCGTCTCTCTCGTGAATACATACAGGCAAATTTAATTGACATGCAATATCAAGCTGCCTGACGAAAATTTTTTTCTGAATTTCTTGCCGTTCAATATCTTTTTCCCAATGGTAATCAAGACCGATTTCTCCTATTGCAACGACTTTTTTATTTTGTGCAAGTTCTATCAATTTTTCTTCGGCATTTTCAATTTTAAATTCGTCAATTTCTTCCGGATGTATTCCGACTCCTGCGAACAATTCTTCATTTTCATTTGCAAGTTCGACTGCCAATTTTGAATCCGAAAATTTTGCTCCGAAATTTATTATTCGCCTCACGCCGTTTTTTTTTGCGCGTTCAATGACTTCATTCAAATCATCTGAAAATTGTTCGTCATTCAAATGGCAATGTGTATCAACAAAAATCATTGTTTTTCAACCTCAATGCGCGGAAAAAGTTGTTCAGCTTTATTAACTTTGTAATCGCTCGGCAATTTTCCGAATGTCAAAACATCTTCAAGACGACTCTTTTCAAAATTTTCAAGATTTAGCTGTTCAAAAATTTTCTGTCCGGTCTTCGGCATCAAAGGTGAAATCAAGATGCTGATTATTCTCAACGATTCGGCAAGATTGTAGAGCGTATTCGATAAAATTTGTTTTTGTGATTCGTCTTTCGCTAATTTCCAAGGCATTGTTTCATCAATATATTTGTTTGCTCTGCTTATGAAAGTCCAAACTTTTTTGATTGCATCGGAAAGTTGAACATTTTCCATTAAATTTTTGTATTCAAAAACCGTATTCATTGCGTCATTTTTGAAAGATTTGTCAATTTCATTTTCGCCTACCGATTTTAAAACGATTCCGCCTTGAAATTTTTTAATCATGTTTAAACTACGATGTAAAAGATTTCCCAAATCATTTGCAAGATCGGCATTAATTCTGTTGATTAAAGCGTCGCGACTGAATCCGCCGTCTTGTCCCAATGTTATTTCTCTGAGTAAAAAATATCTTATTGCGTCCGCTCCGAATTCGTCAATCAAATGCATCGGATCAACAACATTGCCTTTTGATTTTGACATTTTGTCGCCTTCGACTATCAACCAGCCGTGACCGTAAATTTGTTTTGGAAGTGGCAAATCGAGAGCCATTAACATACAAGGCCAGATTATTGAATGGAATCGTACTATTTCCTTTCCGACGAGATGAATATCAGCCGGCCAGAATTTTTTAAAACGTTCGGGATCATTGAACAGCGGCGTTATATAATTTATGACTGCGTCGAACCAAACATAAATTACATGTTTTTCATCTTCGGGAACAGGTATTCCCCAATCAAATGAAGTTCGAGAGACGCATAAATCTTCAAGTCCCTGCTTTATAAATTTAATCATTTCATTGCGGCGTGAAGTTGGAACTATGAATTTCGGATTCTCTTCAATATATTTTAAAATTTTATCGCCGTATTTGCTCATCTTGAAAAAATATGCCTCTTCGGAAACTTTTTCAATCGCTCTGTGACAATCGGGACAACATTTATTTTCGTCAAGCTGCAACTCTGTCCAATAACTTTCACAATGTGTGCAATATAAGCCGGTATATTCTCCTTTATAAATATCTCCTTTGTCTCTGATTCGTCTGAAAAATTCCTGCACTACTTTCTGATGACGCTCTTCACTCGTTCGTATAAAATCATCATTTGAAATATTTAATCTCTGCCAAAGTTCCTGAAAGCCTGCGACAATTTTATCAACGTATTCAATCGGAGTAACATTTTGTTTTTCGGCAGTACGTTGAATTTTTTGTCCGTGTTCATCCGATCCCGTCAAAAAAAATACGTCGTAACCTGCGAGTCTTTTAAATCTGGCAATCGCATCTGCAATCGTCGTGCAATATGCGTGACCGATATGAAGTTTTGCACTCGGATAATAAATCGGTGTCGTGATATAAAATGATTTTTTTTCACTCATTAAAAAATTTCTCCTTCGACAAAATTTTTTTATTAAATTTTTTTAAAAAAGATTTTATCACTCAAATTAAAACTTTACAAGCTATTTAAAATATTTAAAGAGCGGCGAAAAAAAATTTTTTAATGTTAAATTTTCTTTTTTTCAGTACAATTTCAAATATTTTTCAGTACAATTTCATAAAAGTGTGAGATAATACAACCTGTTAATGTTAAGCAATGCTTTTGAGCGTTGCGCGTCGAAAATTTATAAAAAAGTTTTTTAAACGAAAGGGGGAAGGCGGAGCTTTAAATCGGCACACTAATTTAGCTTCCGCCGCTTTACGCGATGAGTTTGAAAAAATTAACGAATTGGAAAAATAAATTTGGAAAGAATAAAAAAAATTGCGCGCTCTTAATGGGATTGGCGACGTTTGCGGCTTTGAATACAGGTTTCACGGGACAGCCGACAAGTGACTTGCCTTCTGCACAGACATCAATACAAGAGACGGCAGAGGTTGCGCCTTCCGATGAAATGAAATTGTTAATAAGTGAAGAAAGCAAGAGTTTGCCATCAGGAATAACGGTATCGGAAAACGGCGGCATAACTCTGGCAGAAAATGATACAGAAAAAAAATTGATGGCTGATGTCGTGAGCAAAACATTGACGAATGTTGAAAGCGTCGAAAATATGAAAGGTCTCATTGAAGGTGAGGCTGTTGAAGAACCTGAATATGTTGAAGAAGTCGAAGAAGTTCATAACGCAGCTGAATATTCAAATATAAATTATTCCGACAATGCTGAAGGTTACGGTTCATTTGCATCAATGATGGCAATGGAAGCAACGGCGTATCTTCCGACTGACGGCAACGGAGCGGGAGTAACTGCGATGGGAATACCTGCAACGTATGGAGTCGCGGCAGTTGATCCAAGTGTCATTCCTCTCGGAAGTCGTCTTTATGTACCGGGTTACGGCGAAGCAATCGCAGCAGATACAGGCGGTGCAATTTACGGTTACAAAATTGATTTGTGCATGGAAAGTTATGAACAAGCAATGAATTTCGGACGCAGAACAGTTACAGTCTATGTACTTAAGTGATTAGCGAGTGACTGCGCTGATGACGTAAGTTTTTAGGCGATGAAATAAAAAAATTTTATATCTGAAAAAATTCATCTCAAAATTTTGCGGGATGATTTTTTTTGTTTCAATTTAAATTTGCACTTTATAAACATTTGATTTAAAATATATAAAAAAATTTTTGGGAGATTAAAAATGTTTTATGTAATTGCAACTGTATTGACAATCATCGGAATATTTTTTCTCTACAGTGCAATTTCCGCATTCAACGAAATTCGTAAAGGAATTAAGAAAAAAATTCAGGCGAAACCTTACATGGTAATTTTATTTTCAATCGTCGCGATAATATTTTTTGTACTCGCCGCTGCCTCAGTAATTTATCAAACGACTTGGGATCAAAATTGGAATGAATATTGGACGGATACGGAACCGATTTTCAGCAGCGAAACGAAATTAAAAATATATGAGACAGTTGAAAAAATTGAGCCGATAAGTTTATATGCAACTTTTGGATTCGGAGCCTTGTTTTCAATTTCGCTTTTGACTTTTAAAAAATTGTCGCCGCATTTATTGATTATTTCAATGTCATTCGCAGTAATAACATTTTTGAGTTTCATAACAATTCAATATACGGAACCGAGTAAAATTTCTCAATCTCAAGATGAAAAGTCAATCGTTGAAACAAAAAAAGAAATTGAAACTGAAACGAAAGAAACAAACGAAGTTGACGCATTGGCAAGAGATTCAATCGAAAGATATTTGAAAGATAAAAATACGGACGTTTTGACATTGAGCCAATTTTTGAAAGAGCATTACAAAATAACCAGAAACCTCAACGATTCAAATATAGATCAACTTCGACAATACTCAAGAGGATTGACCGAGATAAAAAAGAAATTGGTACATGTGGAAGTGCCGAGAGGAGCAGAAGATTCGGCGGCATTAACAAAAAAATGGCTGCAGGAAGAAATTAAAATAGTTGCCGATTGTCTTGCTGAAAAACGAGAAACGGGAATTTTAGGATTAATGGTAAAAATAAATAATTTTGTATCTGACGCAATATTTGACAGAATAAAAGTACATCACGACACAACGGACAAGGTACGAAAAATGAGAGCGGAATTTGCGGCAAAATCAGAATCGGATTTGAAAAAAGAATTTTATTTAAATTATTTCAGTTTCATAAAATGAGAGGATAAAAATGACAAGATGGATATTTTTAGGCGACGATTCAAGATGGAAATTTGTCGGCTGGCTGTTGAAAAAATCGGTGAAAGAAATACCCGGTCGAGGACACAAAACAATATTGATAAGACACGGGACGACGAAATACGAAGAAATAGAAGAAGAAAGCGGCTTGGTGATAGTAACGTATAGTACATTGCCGCAGACTGAAATATTTATTCCGACTTACGGCGAAGATTTACAGTTAAGTTTAGAAAAATTTGACAGATGTGCATTATTTGAAACGCATCCGCTCGGAAGAGAATCAACTGAAAATTTGGCAGCATTGCTTGAATCTGGAAAAACCGAACCGATGATGTTATACGTGTTGATGGATTTGATTGACGAAATTGATTATGAACCACTCGTTGACGCGAAAATGAGAAAAACATTGCTGACAAAAAAAGCTCGAGATGTAATGATTGCACGCGGCGTGAATGATGTATTTGATATTTTGCATTGGCATCGACCATTGGTTTCGGATTTGCGCCGAAGAATCGAACATGAATTAAAAAATATTCGCAATCAAATAAATAATTGTGCAGAATATTATGATGAATATATAAAAAATTGGAGAATCAACGGCTGTTTGAATCCCGAAATTAAAAATCAGATAACATCATTCAAAAATGTCAAAGGACGACCGCATATTTGGAAATGTTACAACGAGGCGGCGAAAAAAATATTATTTCCGAAAGTAAATGATTTCAAAAAGATAAAAAAAACAGAAAACGGAATTTACGGAGCAGTTGACCTTTACAAAAAAATTTTATACAATCCGAATGAGCACGGCAAAAATTTGGCGGCATTTATATGGAATGTTGAAATAGATGTTAAACAACTGCTTGAAAAAATTTACAATAAATTTAATGAGGCAATGACATCACCGAAAAAATATCACGATTTTTTGAGCAATGACGAATCAGCCGGAGAACATATATATTTGTCGCTGGTGAATAAACCGGGCGGAAGATTTTTTGGGATAAAAGAAGTTTATTTTGAGAGATATGAAAAATTTGTATGTGAAGACATATTAAAAATAATAAGCAAAGAACTTGAGCAACATATTGAGAAATTGAGAGGGATGGTAAAATGAACGAAAATACAACTGCAGGCTCGCTGTTTTTCGGACTTTTGAGCGTGGCGGCGTTGATGAAATTTGATCAACTTATCGCAACTGAAGGAGCAGGATTAGCATTAAGTTTAATTTTTGCAATCATATCAGCATTTTTTCTGAAAAAAAGTATAATGCAATCAGCAATCACTCAAGAAGAAAATCATCAAAGAATAGAAATACAATTTCAACAATTAAGGAATAAATTGGGCGGAGACACGGGAACGAATGAGGAAATAATAAGAGCAATAGACAACAGCGCAGATCGACTTGAAGAAGAATTGCAGGTAATACGCGATAAATTGGCAGGACTTGAACAGTTGACACAAATAGCCGAAACTGATGACGAAATAAAAACAACATTGACGGCATTGGCGGAAAATTCACAGCAGAGACAGGAAATATTAAAAAAATCTGTCGAAAATTCGGAGGCAGAAACAAAATTATCAAAAGTTATCGTTGAAAAATTGTCTGACTTTGAAGAAAAATTAAAATCGACAGATGAAAACACAAAAAAAATGACGGAATTAACCGAATCGGGACAAACGACAATTCAAACCGGAATAAAATTAATGACGGCAATCGGACAAATGTTAAAAGCACCGGCATTTGCTAAAGATTTAACGCAGCTTGCAAAGTCGGCTGAAGAACTCAACGAACAAATTAAAAAGCTTGAAGAGCTTGATAAACTTGATGCGCTTGAAAAATTGGAGTCACTTGAAAAATTGGAATCACTCGAAAAATTAAATACGCTTGAAGAAATAAAAGTACTGATCAATGAAAGCAATGAAAAATTGTCGAATTTGCAATCAATGAATGAATCGGTAAATGAAAACGGACAATCAATCACTTCAAGTGTCGATAATCTTTGTCAAGTGAATAAAAATATAACGGAGCAAGTCGGACGCACGACAGAAAATATTTCGGCACTCACCGGCGGAGTAGAAAAATCATCGCTTGAGATAACTGCAGCAATAAAATCAATGCAGGAAGACATTTCAAAATTAACTAACAAAATTGACGCATACAACGGTTTAATGAAATCGGCACTTGAGCAATATTCAACGTTGAGCGAACAAGATGTAAAAGTTTTGGAAAAGATAGCCGAGAAGATTCAATAAAATTTGTTGACACGACAAAATAATTTTGATATAAAATTAATAATTCAGCGGAAGGTTAAAAAAATGAAAAAGTTGAAAGGCACGAAAAAAAATATAATTTTTCTGCCGTATAAAGCGTCAATGTGGGATTCAATGGAAAGTATATGGCAGACGGCGAACGAAGATAAAATTTTTTGCAATACATATGTAATTCCGATTCCTTACGCAGATCTTAATCATGACGGCAGCGTTGCGAAATGGCATCACGAAATAAATTTGTTTCCGAAAAATGTTCCGGTTCTCGATTGCAAAAAAATAAATTTGAAGAAATTAAAACCTGATGTAATTTTTTTTCATAATCCATATGACAATTACAATCGCGTGACGAGTATTGATTCAAATTTTTATTCGGCAAATTTAAAAAAGTTGACGAAATATTTAATTTATGTACCTTATTATGCAACGACAGGCTTGATGTCGGAAAGTCAATCTTATATGCCGTCATATGACAATGCAGATTATATAATGATTCAATCGGAAGCGATGAGAAGTTTTTTTGCGCCGACAATTCCAAATGAAAAATTTTTGCCGTTCGGATCTCCGAAATTCGATCGAGCAATTCAAATGTGTAAAAAAGCGCCGAAGATCCCTGAGAAATGGCAGGAAAAAATTGAAGGGAAAAAAGTTTATTTTTATAATACGAGTTTAGGCGGACTCCTCCACGACACCGAAAAATTTTTGCAGAAAATGAAATATGTATTTAAGACATTTGACGGCAGAGATGATTGCTGTTTATTGTGGCGACCTCATCCGCTGATTGATGCAACACTTTCATCAATGAGAAGCGAGGCACAAAAGAATTATAATGAATTAAAAAAATTTTTTATTGACCATGAAATAGGAATATATGACGAAACGCCGGATATAGATAAATCAATAGCAATATCTGATGTATATATAGGAGATACAAAAACGAGTGTAACATCATTATTCGGAGTGGCAGGCAAGCCGACATTTTTTTTGAATAACAATATAAATCGACCGCCTAAGGAAAATGATTGGCGAGGCAAAACTTTAATGAATTTTCAACCTGAAAGCAAAGATTGGATGATAACACAAGGTAATAAACTTTATCATGCACCGAATCACGACTTCAATTACAAATATTATTGTGATCTGTCCGATTACGCTTCAGGAAATTATTATAAACACGTTCTTGAAATTGAAGACAAAGTTTATGTATTTCCGTTTTACGCTCAAGATATTTTAATTATTAAAGATAAAAAAATTGAAAAAAAAATACCGCTTAAAAAATTTGCGAACGAGCGGCATTTAAATTTATTTTCCGAAGTAATAAAAATCGAAGACGATATATTCATAATTCCGAATCATTATCCTGAAATAATTTGTTACAACATTAAAACAGACGAAATAAAATATATCGGAGGAATAAGAAATTTTTTTCTACAGCCGACGAATTTTGATATATGGAGAAAATCATTCGGCGTATGGAAAGAAAATTTATTGCTTGCCTCACCAAATACGCGAGCGATATTGCTGCTGAATCTTAAAAATTATTCAATGCAAAGAATAGATCTGCCAACGAATCAACCGACGAAAAGCGGATTTATATCAATGATTCAAGACGAAGAAAATTTTTATTTAATGCCTTACGAAGAAAAAACGATAACATGTTTGAACATGAAAAATAAATCAATCAGAGATTATGCAAATTATCCTGAAGGATTTCAATGTTATCAAATGCCGCGAGGAAAATTGAGCAATTCAAGACCGTTTATCGGTGCAATATGTGATGAAGAAGAAATTTTATTGATACCATACTGGGCAAATATGTTTGTAAGAATGAACAAAAAAACCGGCAGAATGACTGAATGGAAAACGCCGTTTGAAGTTGAAAACAAAATAAGAAACGGATATTTTAATTACATAAGAAAATTTATTTTGAACAGTTCGCAAGACAAAAAAGAAATTTATATTGAAAATTGTGCCGAGCGGCAATGGTATAAATTTAAAACAGAAACGAAAGAATTTGAAAAAATAAATATGCAATTTGATATTGAAGAATTAAAAGAACATGCAAACGGATTTGAGAAACAGTCGGAATGGAATCCTTACGGCTGTTTTGAAGGAGCATTGAGCAGTTTGGAGCAGCTTCTTGATGACAATTTGCCGGGTAAAAAATTTGACAAAGAAATTCAATTAAAAGCATATGAAAAATTTAATGCAAGTCCAAACGGAAATTCGGGAGAAAAAATTTATAAATTTATAAAAGAAAAAATGAGTTAAGGGAAGTAATGAAAATGGTGAAGGTAATAACATACGGAACATTTGATCTGTTTCACGAAGGACATTACAGACTTTTGCAGAGAGCAAAGGCACTCGGAGATTATTTAATAGTCGGAGTGACGACGGAAAGTTTCGACAAGGCAAGAGGCAAACTCGGAGTAATAGATTCATTGATGACGCGAATCGAAAATGTAAGAAAAACCGGATTTGCCGATGAAATAATAATTGAGGAAAGTGTCGGACAAAAATTCAGCGACATAAAAAAATATAACATAGATATTTTTACGGTCGGAAGTGATTGGGTCGGCAAATTCGATCATCTGAATGATTATTGCAAAGTCGTTTACCTTGAGCGGACAAAAAATATTTCAAGTACAATGCTCAGAGAACAGAAGAGACATATTCAACGAATCGGAATAATAGGAACCGGACGAATAGCGAACAGATTTTTTATTGAGGCGCGAGCAGTCAGCGGAGTGAATGTGCAGAGCGTTTACAATCCGCATCCCGACAGCGTTGCAAAATTCGCCGAAAAATGGTCTATCAATGCTTATTCCGATTTGGAAAAATTTTTTGCTGACGTTGATGTCGTTTATATTGCTTCGCCTCATCAAACTCATTACGAATATATTAAATCTGCATTGAATCACGATAAACATGTTCTTTGTGAAAAGCCTATGGTTTTAAAAAAATCCGAAGCCGAAGAAGTTTTCAAAATTGCCAAAGATAAAAAATTAATCTTGATGGAAGGAATCAAAACGGCATATTGTCCCGGATTTCATAAACTTTTGGGAGTGGCACACAGCGGAAAAATCGGAAGTATTCGCAATGTTGAGGCGTGCTTTACAAAATTGGAAAATCCCGAAAACAGAGAATTGAAAGATGAAAAATTCGGCGGAAGTTTTTTTGAACTCGGAAGTTATATAATGTTGCCTATTTTTAAATTGTTCGGCGAGAATTATACAGAATTAAAATTTGATACGATTAACGGCGAAAACGGACTTGATATTTTCACGCGAGCGTCTTTTAAATTTCCGACAGGCATTGCAACGGCGACTTGCGGACTCGGAGTCAAATCGGAAGGCCGCCTTTTAATCGCAGGCACTAAAGGTTATATTTTGGTAACTGCTCCTTGGTGGAAGACGACTTATTTTGAAGTTCATTATGAAAATCCGAATGAAATTGAAAAATACAGCGAAACATTTTTGGGCGACGGTCTTCGTTATGAAATAAATGATTTTCTTTTACAGCTCACTTCTCCCGGCGTAAACGATTTTAAATTGACTCGCAACGAATCCATTTCAATGGCGGCAGCTATGGAACAATTTTTCTCGGAGAAACGTAATTGAAAATGAATTTAACAGAAGAATTATACATTTTATATCGCAGAATGAAAGCAGCTGCAAGTTGGACAGTATACCTTGCCTGTTCAATATTTCCGATAAAAAAAAATAAAATAGTATTTAGCGCATTTGAGGGCGGAGGTTACGGCTGCAATCCCAAATACATCGCCGAAGAAATTATCAGACGTTCTAAGTTGTCGGGAAAAAATTTTGAATTGATTTGGCTTGTTAATGATCCGACAAAAAAATTTCCTCCCGAAATTAAACCTGTCAAAAATAATTTGCTTAATCGTGCTTATCATCTTTCAACGGCTAAAATTTGGGTTGACAATGCAAGAAAAAATTTTGGCACTCGTAAACGTGAAGGACAATTTTATATGCACACTTGGCACGGAGTCGGAGTTAAACCTATAGGCAAAATGAGAGGTAAATCTTTTTCTAAAATTGCTTCTATCGTAAGTCAATATGATGCTTCTTTGCAGGATTGTTTTTTGTGTGATTCCAAATTCGCCTTCGATATTTTTAGAAAAGCTTTTTTCAATGAACCTTTGATTAAAATCGGTGCTCCTCGCTGCGATATTTTAGTCAATGACGTTGAATTTCAAAGAAAATATATTCGTGAGAAATTAAATCTTCCTCAAGATACTAAATTATTAATGTATGCTCCAACTTTTCGCGGCGGCAGTCAATCTAAAGTACGTAATATTTTTCAGGAACAATCTTCTTTAGATTTTAATTTACTTAAATGTTCTCTCGAAAAAAAATTTGGCGGCAATTGGCGTTTCTTACTTCGTCTTCATCCTCAACTCGGCTTGCGTCACAATCTTTTTAATATCTCTGATAATTTCAAAAATTTTTGTATTGATATTACTTTTGAAGATGATTTATATCAATTTCTTGCTGCTGTCGATGTCTTTTTGACTGATTATTCTACTGCCTCTTTGGAAGCTGCCATTTTGAAAATTCCCGTCTTTTTGTTCGTTGATGATTATGACAGTTATATCAAAGAACGCGGCAATTTGATTCTTAATATTTCAGATTACCCTTTCACTTTTGCTAAAAATAATCAACAACTTCAAGAAATTATTTTAAATTTCGACGAAAATCTTTATTTTAATAAATTGAATTCTTTTTTTAATGACGGTGAATTTTTAATTGACGGTCATGCTTCTTCTCGTGCTGTTGACTTAATTGAAAATAATTTGTAAGCAGGTGATTATTTGAACTCTTGGCAAGACTTTATTAATATTTGTCGCGATAAAAAATTAATTCTTTACGGTCTCGGCACTTTATTAAATTATTTTTTTATTCGCTGCGGTGATTCCGTTAAAATTTCTGCTGCCGTTGATAATGATGTCTCTAAACAAGGTCATCTTTTAAGTGATTTTTTTGATGTCGATGATAATATCATTATCAATTCTAAGGACTCTTTAAGTAATTTTGATCCCGATAATGTCGTCTTTCTCGTTTCTTCTTTCAGATATTTTGATGAGATTGCTGCCGATTTAAAAAATTCAGGTTTTAAATTTATTTTCTCTACTCAATTTCTTGAATCTGATTACAGAAATGAAATCGGTTCTTCTTTCGACTCTGATGACAATTACATGAATGAATTTGCTAAAATTTGTACCGATAAATTTCCTGTTCAAAAGAATAAAATTATTTTCCTGTCGATGGATCGTTATCCTGAACACGGAAAATATATCACTCAAAAATTACTTGAGAAAAATTCAGATCTCGACATCGTTTGGTCCGGCAACTCTGATTCAATTGATATTCCTGCCGGTGTTCGCTGGATTAATGAAGGGAAATTTAAATCTTTTATTTACGAAATTGAAACCGCCAAAATTTTAATTCATTCTACTGCCATTCGTTCTACTTTTCAAATTAAACGTGAGGAACAAATTTATATTCAAATTAAACATTGGGGATCTCTTACTTTAAAAAAATTTTTCCTTGATGAATTTGATTGTGTTGAAAAAGATTTGTGGCTTAAAACAGGTCTGCTTTTCGATTATTTAATCAGCGGTTCTTCTCTCGATGAATCTTCTTGCCGATCTGGTTTTAATTTCAAAGGTAAATTTTTTCGTGCCGGTTCTCCTCGCTCCGATATTTTATTTAATCCTGATTTTCCAAAATCTAAAATATTTCAAAAATTTAATTTAAATTCCCATTCCAAAATCCTTTTGTTCGCTCCTACTTGGAGAGGTCTTTCCGATAAGTTCCTTCACGGTATTGATTTGGATTTTTATTTGATTAAATCTTCTCTCGAAAAAAAATTCGGCGGCGATTGGTTTATTTTTTTAAGATTTCATCCTTCTGTCAAAATCAATTCTAATTTTAATTCTTATCCCGATTTTGTATTTAATGTCTCCAATTATCAAGATTCTCAGGAACTTATTGCCGCTTCCGATATTTTAATTTCCGATTACTCCAGCATTATTTTTGAACCTGCTTATGTTTTTAAACCCGTCTTTTTATGTGCTCCCGATAAAGATTTTTATTTAAATAATGAGCGTCAGCTTTTATTCAATTATGATTCCCTACCTTTTCCTGTCTCTTCCGATAATCTCGAACTCTCCAATCAAATTTTGAATTTCAATCAAGTTTTATATAGAGATAATCTCCAAAAATTTTTTGAATTTTATGGCGTTAATGAAGATGGTCATGCTTCAGAGCGTGCCGCTGATTTTATTCTCGATTTATTGAGGTGATTTTCTTTGCTCGATCAAGTTGATAATGCCATTTTAAAAAATATGTATAAATCTCATACCTCATCTTTTATTAACGATACTTGGGACGATTTTGATTGTGCTGTTCAAAATAAAAAATTAATTATTTATGGTCTCAATGCTTTGTTGATTTTTTTGCAAATGCGTTCCAATGTAAAACTCAATATTGTTGCTGCCATTGACAACGATCCAAATAAACAAAATCATAAATTATTTGAATTCATGGACGAAAATTTTCTATCTGATTCCAAAAATATTCTCGTCTCCTCTCGTGACATTTTATCTGATTTTAATCCCGATGAAGTTGTCATTATTATCTCAAGCTACAGATATTTCGACGAAATTGCCGATGAACTCATCTCCTATAATTTCCGCTTCTTCTTTAGTATCTTAAATCTTGAATACAATTACAGAAAATTTATGAAAGAAAATAAATTGAGTTATCAAAATCGTAACGAATATATCAGCCAGTATGTTGATGAATGTATTTTGAAATCTCCGATACAAAAAAACAAAATAATATTTTTACTCGACGATTATATCGATCATGGCAAATATATTACAGAAAAACTTCTTGCAGAAAATAAAAATCTTGACATAGTTTGGTCAGTAAAAAATTTTAATGTCGAAGCTCCTTTCGGCGTAAGAATTGTATCCGGCGGAAATATTCTCAAATACATTTATGAAATGGAGACTGCTAAAATTTGGATTTCATCAGTTATTACTCCAATTTATCTTAAAAAACGAACAAATCAAATTTACATTCAAATTAAACATTGGGGAAGTTTAACTTTGAAATCTTTTTCTTTGAGCAATTCGGAAAATGTTAATCAAGAGACATTTATAAATAACGGTAAAATTATGGATTACATAATAAGCGGAAGTGAATTTGACGAAGAGACATGTCGGAAAGGATTTAATTTTCAAGGTAAATTTTTAAGATTCGGATCACCGAGAAGTGACATTTTATTTTCAAAAGAAGAGTGCAGGAAAAAAATTTTTGAACTCTTTAAATTAACCGGAGAAGAAAAAATATTGCTGTATGCACCGACATTTCGTCTCGATAAAGAAAAAAATTTTTATGATCTCAGATGGCAAAATTTAGATTTCAATATGCTAAAAAAAACATTGACAGAAAAATTCGGAGGTGAATGGAAAATATTTTTAAGATTACATCCACAAGTTAAAACACGCTCGGAACAAATTAAGAAACCGAATTTTGTAATTGATGTCAGCAATTATGACAACAGTCAGGAATTGGTTGCCGCCTCTGACATAATGATTTCGGATTATTCCAGCATAATTTTTGAATTTGCTTATGTTTTTCGTCCCGTCTTTTTGTATGCACCCGATAAGGATATTTATCAGCTTGAAGAGAGAAAACTATTGATTGATTATGATTCGCTGCCTTTTGCTATATCGACGACCAATGAGCAATTGTCTGAGCAGATAAAAAGTTATGATGAAGATTATTACAAGCAGAGACTAAAAAAATTTTTGGAAAGTTATGGAGTCAATGAAGACGGTCATGCCTCTGAACGATGTGCAAAATTTATTTTTAAAATTATAAACGAAGAGGAGAATGATAAAAATGAGTGACGGAGTAGATAACGCAGTAATCAGAAATCTGCTTATTACAAAAAATCCCGCATTTCTCAATAACGACTGGAGAGATTTTGAAAAGGCTATCATTAATAAAAAGGTTATTATTTATGGCATTAACGTTCTTTTGAATTTTTTGTCAATGAGATGCGAAAAGAAATTCAGCATAGTTGCCGCCATTGATAATAATTCGGAGAAACAAAATCTGAAATTGGGAGATCTTTACGACGAAGGAAGTGTAGAGGGAGCAGAAGAAATAATCATTTCACCGAGAGAAAAATTGAATGAATATGATCCAAATGAAATTGTCGTATTGATTTCAAGCTATAAATATTATGATGAAATAGCAGATGAATTGGATTCAAAAGGATTTCATCATTATTACAGCATTTTAAATCTTGAGTATAATTACAGAGAAAAAATGAAAAAAAATGATCTAAAATACGAAGACAGAAATGAACATTTGGAAAAATACGTTAAAGAATGTTCCGAGAAATATCCGATACAAAAAAATAAAGTAGTCGTTTCAATGGGCACGTACATAGACAACGGAAAATGGATAACAAACGCGTTGTTGGCTTTAAAAGCTGATGTTGATATTGTTTGGGTCGTGAGCAATACGAATATGTCTGCGCCTGAAGGTGTGAGAAAAATATATAAGGGAAAAAGTAAGCAATACATTTATGAAATGGAAACGGCTAAAGTTTGGCTTTATGCGGTTCATATTCCGTCTTACATAATCAAGCGAAAGGATCAAGTTTACATTCAGACCAAACATTGGGGCAGTTTTCTTTTAAAAAGGCTTTCATTGGGTTATGCCGGTCATTTGGATTTCGTTCGTAAATTCGTTGAGAGAAGTTCAAATTTAATGGATTACATAATAAGCGGAAGTGAATTTGATGAAGAAACTTGCAGAATAAATTTTAATTTTCAAGGTAAATTTTTAAGATTCGGTTCGCCTAAAAGTGATGTATTATTTTCAGCCGATAAATACAAAAAGAAAGTATATGATTATTACAATTTGAATGATAATGAAAAAGTTTTGATGTATGCTCCGACTTGGCGAACCGGTGAAGAAAAAGTTTATTCGGAATTTAAGTGGCTCAATTTAAATTTTGAAATGTTGTATAAAGCAATTCAGCAGCGTTTCGGAGGCAAATGGAAAATTTTTTTGAGACTGCATCCGCAAGTCAGAACTCGTTCAAAACAAATTAAAAGACCGGATTATGTAATTGATGTCAGCGGGTACGAAGACAGCGGAGAGTTGGTAGCGGCCTCAGATGTTCTTGTGACTGATTATTCTTCTATCATGGCTGAATCTGCCATTATTTTCAGACCGGTTTTCTTGTTTGCACCGGATAAAGAAGAATACAAGAATAATGATCGTGGTATGCCGGTTGATTACGAATCTCTGCCATTTTCCATTGCAATGAATAATGAAGAGCTTTTTGAGGATATAAAAAAATTTGATGAAAAATCTTACAAGCAAAGAGTAGAAAAATTTTTGACTGATTACGGAATAAATGAAGACGGACATGCCTCTGAACGCAGCGCAAAATTTATCGCCGGTTTGTTGGAAAGCTGAGGTATTTTTATGGATATTATCGACAGAGCGATTGAAACGAAAGGTTACATAACTAAAAATAAAATTATTGACGGCAAAACTTGGACTGATTTTTCAAATGCAACTCGCGACAAAAAATTGATTCTTTACGGAATCACTCAAATGACTAATTATTTGTGGCTGAGATGTTCAGAAAATTTTACAATCTGCGCGGCAATCGACAACGACAGCGAAAAACAAAATTGTACATTGAGTGAATTTTTCGGCGTGACTGATTTAAATTCTTCAAAAGATATTTTTATTTCTTCCAAAAATATTTTGAAAAATTTTAATCCCGATGAAGTTGTGATTTTAATTTCAAGTGTGCGTTACTATCAAGAAATTGCCGAAGAATTAAATAATATGAATTTCAAAAATTACTTCAGCCTTTTAAATCTTGAATATTATTTTCGCCGCGACAATCCAAATTTTTTGACCCAAGAAAATTATCGAAAAAATTATGCTCAATCTTGCGTTGATAATTATCCGATTAAAAACAACAAAATTATTTTTTATGCAATCGGCGGTTCATATTCAGATCACGGCAAATATATTACTGAAAAACTTCTTGAAAAAAATTCAAATCTTGAAATTGTTTGGATAATGAATCGAAAATCAAATGTGCCCGAAAATATTCGTGTCGTCTATTCAATGAATTGGAAACAGTACGTTTATGAAATGGAAACTGCCGCAATGTGGATTTTTGACAGCAGAGTTCCGATTTATATCAAAAAACGAGAAGGACAGATTTACATTCAAACAAAGCATTGGGGATCAATTACATTGAAAGATTTTTATCCGACCAATTCTTTTGATGAGGATATATTGACTTGGAAGATTAACGGCAATTTGATGGATTATGTTATAAGCGGCTCAGATTTTGATGAAAATTCCTGTCGTCGCGGTCTTAATTTCAACGGTAAATTTATGCGCGTCGGTTCTCCTCGAAGTGATTCAATGTTTAATCAATCCCTTTGTAAAGAAAAAATTTGTAAGTATTTTAATCTGAGCATTGATAAAAAAATTTTGATTTATGCTCCGACATACCGCTATCATTCCGGCAAAAGAGTTGTACCTCAATTTACATGGCAGCATTTAAATTTTGATTTGTTAAAAAATACTCTTGAAAAAAAATTCGGAGGCGATTGGATAATATTTGTAAGATTGCATACAAATGTAAGAAGTCAATCTAAACAAATTGAAATGCCGAACTTTGTAATAGATGCTTCCGATTATGATGATTCGCAAGAATTGGTTTCGGCGGCTGATATTTTAATCTCAGATTTTTCAAGTATTATGTTTGAACCGGCTTATGTTTTAAAACCGGTCTTTCTTTATGCTCCCGATAAAAATTCATATGAAGTAAAAGATTATAAATTGCTTTTGGATTATGACACGCTGCCGTTTCCGATTTCGACAGATAACGATCGGCTTTCGGAGCAAATTTTAAATTTTGATGAGGAAAATTACAAAAAAAATTTGAAAAAATATTTAAAAGAATACGGAATAAATGAAGACGGCAAAGCGAGTGAAAGAGCGGCAAATTTTATAATAAATTTATTGAGCGGTGAATAAAATGGATCAAATTGATTATTCAATATCAATCGGCAGGCATTTAACCGATAATAAAAAAATAATCGGCAGGACATGGGAAAATTTTTTTGAAGAGGCAAGAAACAAAAAAGTAATATTGTACGGAATAAGTGAAACGTTAAATTTTTTGTGGTTAAGAAAAGAAGAATTAAAAGAAAAAATAAAAATCGCGGCGGCAGTAGACAATGACAGAGGCAAACAAAATTTGTCGCCGTATATTTTTTTTGAAGAAAAAGATTTAAAAGAATTAAAAATAATGCCGAAAAGTGAATTGAAAAAATTTAAATCCGATGAAGTTGTGATTTTAATTTCAAGTCTGCGTTATTATCAGGAAATAGCCGAAGAATTAAATCGATTGAATTACAAAAATTTCTACAGCGTATTGGAAATGGAAAAAAATTATCGAGAAAATAATAATGAAGTGATAAGATTGGACGAATATAAAAAGAAGTATGCGGAGGAATGTGCAGAAAAATATCCGATAGAACAAAATAAAATAATATTTTACGGGTTCGGAGGATATGCGGATCACGAAAAATATATAACTGAAGCACTTTTGAGAAAGAATCAAAAATTAAAACTCGTTTGGATAGTGAAAAAATTTCCGGTCGAAGTGCCCAAAGATGTTGAAATAGTATTTAATGGCAATATCAAAAAATATATAAGAGAAATGGAAACGGCGAAAATATGGATATATGACGTACCGATAGAAACGGAATTAATAAAAAGACCCGGACAAATCTACATACAAACGAAACATTGGGGAAGTATAACGCTGAAAAAATTTTATTTGGATACGCCGTTTGCAGCACAAGTAAAGGACAATAAATATTACTGGGAAAAAAATGCGAAATGGATGGATTATATAATTTCGGGAAGTGAATTTGATGAGCAATCATGTCGAAGCGGCTTTAAATTCAACGGCAAATTTTTAAGATTCGGCTCTGCTCGATCTGATGCAATGTTCAAAGAAAAAGAGAATAAAATAAAAATTACTGAAAAATTTAAATTAAAATTGAGCGATAAAATATTGTTGTATGCTCCGACATTCAGATTCCGCAATGCAAAAAACGGAGATATAGAATGTGTGGCGCAAGAATTTTTAAATTTTGAAGAGTTAAAAAAAGCACTCGAAGAAAAATTTAATGGAGAATGGAAAATATTATTGAGACTGCATCCTAATTTGAGGACAAAAAAATCGGAAATACCGAAATTTGTGACAGATGTAACCGATTACGATGACAATCAAGAATTGGCGGCGGCGGCTGATATAATGATTTCTGATTATTCATCAATAATGTTTGAACCGGCATATGTATTGAAACCGATTTTCTTATATGCTCCAGATTTGCAAAATTATTTAAAAAATGAGCGTGAATTATTGATTGATTATGAATCGTTGCCGTTTCCGACAGCGACGAATGACAAAGAAATGACTGAACGAATAAAAGAATTTGATGAAGAAAGATATAAAAAGGAAGTAAAAAAATTTTTGGAAAAATACGGAGTGAAAGAAGACGGAAAGGCGAGTGAAAGAGCAGCAAACTTTATAATAAAAATGATCGGAGAATGAGCTATGAAAGAAAAATTAATAAGTGTGGTAGTGCCGATTTATAACGTGGAAAAATATTTAAGAAAATGCATTGAGTCGATAATAAATCAGACATATAAAAAATTGGAAATAATATTGGTAGATGACGGCTCAAAGGACGAATCGGGAAAAATTTGTGATGAATATGCGGCAGTCGACGAAAGAATAAAAGTCATACACAAAGAAAACGGCGGATTAATATCAGCACGCAAGGCAGGTTTAAAAATAACGACAGGAGAATTTATATCAAATATAGACGGCGATGACTGGCTTGAGTCGAACATGTACGAAGAAATGATGAAAAATATATTGGAGACGGGAGCCGAAATAGTAAATACGGGAGTAATTTACACATATGAAAACGGCGAAAAGATAAGAGAAGTATACGAGGCAAATTATCAAAACTGCGTGGTAGAAAATCCGAAAAAAGAAGAAAAAATATGGAGAGGATTTTTGTATCACTACGATGATTTTTTTGTAAATTCATATCTGTGGTCAAAATTATTCCGAAAAGAATTATTTGAAGAATGTTATAAAAATTTGTCTGACGAGGCAAATTACGGAGAAGATCGAATAGTAATAACGGAATGTTTGTTGAAATGCAAAAAAATATCCTTTCTCAAAAAATGTTTTTATCATTACATATACAAAAGAGAAGGCTCATATACTTCAAAACGAGGAGCAAAAGGAATAATATGGGCAGTAAGAATGTACGGAGAGATGTATAAATTATTTGAGAAATATGAAATGTACGAAGAAATGAAAAAATATTTGGATGCGGCAATAGTAACAAGAACATTGATGGCAATAAATGAAAGCGAAATATATCCCGAAAAAATAGCAATATGGAAATACGGCGTTGAAGAAGAATTAACGGGAAAAAAAATAATAATATACGGAGCAAGTCAAACAGGTTACGATTATTATCGTCAGTTGAGTAAAAATCCAAAGATAAAAATAGTGAAATGGGTCGATAAAAATTACAAGAAATATAAATATCCTGAGAGAGAACCGGAATCG
>CAJOPN010000088.1 GCA_905236285.1 uncultured Selenomonadaceae bacterium
GAACGATTAGGTGGAAGAGGTTTTCTTTATGATAATGCTCCTCCTTCATTTCAAATCACCGTTTACGAAAAAGGTTCCAAAACTCCCGATTGGTTCAAACATTCGGTAATGTATCAAATCTTTCCTGACAGATTTTGTCGCGCAGGAAATGAAATTGTTCCGAAAAGGGACGCGGTTTATCATGCGTGCTGGGACGACGAACCGAATTATTACAAAGATCCCGATACGAAGGAAATTATTGCTTATGATTTTTTCGGCGGCAATCTCAAAGGAATTGAAAGCAAACTTGATTATTTGAAGGAACTCGGAATTTCGGTTATTTATTTAAATCCCGTCTTTGAATCCGAAAGCAATCATCATTACGACACGGGAGATTATCACAAAATTGATCCGATTCTCGGCACGAATGAAGATTTTCACAGATTGGTTGAAGTCGCAAAGTCGAAAGGAATGAAAATAATTCTTGACGGCGTTTTCAGTCATACCGGTGCGAACAGCATTTATTTTAATCGTCTCGGTCATTATGATTCGGTCGGAGCATTTCAATCAAAAAATTCTCCTTATCACGGCTGGTATAATTTCAGAAATTTTCCTTATGATTATGATTGCTGGTGGAATTTTTGGACATTGCCGAATGTCAACGAGAATGATCCGACTTATAAAAATTTCATCATTCATAATGAAGACAGCGTTTTGAAACATTGGCTCAAAGAAGGAATAGGCGGCTGGAGATTGGACGTTATCGACGAATTGCCCATGCAGTTCACCGAAGAATTTTATGCCGAACTCAAAAAGAATAATCCCGATGCGGTTATAATCGGCGAAGTTTGGGAGGATGCATCAAATAAAATTGCATACGGTTTTCAACGTCAATATCTTTGCGGTCGTGAAATGGATTCGGCAATGAATTATCCTTTCAGAGAACATTTGTTAAATTTTCTTCTTGAGAATATTGACGGCTCTGAATGTATGAGACGGCTTGAAAGTTTGAGAGAAAATTATCCGAAAGAAAATTTTTATGCGATGATGAATTTAATCGGCAGTCACGATCGAATAAGAGCATTAACAATTCTTGCAGGCGTGACTAATTTTGATGAAGAACCGATTGGAATCAATCCGAAAACTTTTAAACTCGATGAAAAACAGGAAGAAATTGCAAAGGCTCGTTTAATAATGGCGACACTTTGGCAAATGACTTATCCGGGAGTGCCTAGTGTTTATTACGGTGATGAAATTGCAATGGAAGGTTTCAAAGATCCGAGCAATCGTCGAACTTTTAATTGGAACTCTCCTAATGATGAAATTCGTCAGCAGTTCAAAAAATTTATTCACGAAAGAAATAATCATGTCGTATTGCAGACAGGCGAATTTTTGCCGTTACATGCCAAAGGCGATATTCTTGCATATGCTCGCGTTATTCGCAACGGAAAAGACGTTTTCGATCAAGAGGCTGAAAATGATTCTTATATCGTCGTTTTCAATCGTTCAAGAACTAAAAATCATAATATCTCATTTGACGTGAGCGATTTTGCAGACGGTGAATTTGTTGATGCTTTTGATGACAATAAAAAATATCCGATTCATCGCGGCAGAATTTCTGTAAAAATTAAATCGCTTTCCGGAATTTTACTTCATCATGTGCCGCAGAAACAAAATTATGACAGACGTGCGGGAATTTTACTTCATCCGACTTCATTGCCGTCAAAATACGGAGTCGGCGATCTCGGAAAATCAGCATATGAATTTATTGATTTTTTGAAAGCGGCAGGTCAGACGATTTGGCAAATTTTACCGTTAAATCCCGTCGGCAACGGTCATTCTCCTTATCAATCGCCTTCAGCTTTTGCAACTTCTTCAACATTAATTTCGCTTGATGATTTGGTTGAACGCGGACTTTTGGAAAAATCGGACATTGAAAATTTCACTCCGGCACGCAATGATTCAATCGCCGATTTTGATCATGTCGTACCTTTTAAAAATGATTGCCTCAAAAAAGCATTTCAAAAATTCAAAGACGGCAGCGAAAATTTCAAAAATCAATTCAAAGATTTCTGCACAAAAGAAAATTATTGGCTTGATGATTATGCAATGTTCATGGCGTTGAAAAATGATAATCGCGGCAAAGATTGGACTAAATGGGCAGTCGAATTGAAACAAAGAAACAAATCTGCACTTACGAAAGTTTCTGAAAAATTGTCTGATGAAATTGAATTTGAAAAATTTCAGCAATTTATTTTTGCAATTCAATGGGAGGCACTTCACAATTATGCAAATGAACGCGGAATAAAAATTTTGGGAGATATGCCGATATTTGTATCAGCGGATAGTGCCGACGCTTGGGCAAATCAAAAATATTTTCAGCTTAATGAAGATGGTACTCCTTACAAAGTCGCGGGAGTTCCGCCGGATTATTTCAGCGAAACGGGACAACTCTGGGGAAATCCTCAATATGATTGGAACGCAATGAAAAAAGATAAATATTCGTGGTGGAAATTACGTTTCAAAAGATTGTTTGAATTGGTCGACATGGTAAGAATAGATCATTTCAGAGGATTTGAATCTTATTGGGAAGTTGATGCGAAGGAAAAGACGGCAATCAACGGCAAATGGATAAAAGGACCTGGCAAAAAATTTTTTGATGAACTTACAAAAGAATTTGGAGACCTCACACATAAAATTATCGCTGAAGATCTCGGAATAATTACTGATGAAGTTGAAACGCTGAGAGAAGACTGTAATTTTCCCGGAATGAAAGTTTTGCATTTTGAATTGCATTTCAATGAAGACGGACGAATTGGATTTGTTGCTCCGGAAAATTCAATCGTTTACACAGGCACGCATGACAATAATACAACGGTCGGCTGGTTTCTGGAAGATGTCGACAATGCATGCAAACCTGCAATCGCAAAAATTATTGGTGCTGATGTTCATCGTCCCGATGATATTTGTCAAAAATTAATTGAATTTGCTTACTCTTCATCATCTCGTATTGCAATCTTGCCTATGCAGGACGTTTTGCAGCTCGACAGCCGCAATCGAATGAATACGCCGGGGACAGTCGGAATGAATTGGAAATGGAGATTGAAATCTGATTATCAAAATGGAATTGATACAAAAAAATTAAAATATCTCTGCAGCAAGTACAAACGTTGAAAAAATTTTTGGGGACGATTAAATGAAAAATATTTTATCAACGGAAATATGCGGAATAAAAATGAAAACTCCGATTCTCGCCGCGTCAGGTACTTTTGGATTCGGTGAAGAATTTTCGGATTTCGTCGATTTGTCAAAACTCGGCGGCGTAATGGTAAAATGCACTACTCTTAAACCTCGTCGCGGAAATGAAGGAGTGAGAATTACCGAAACGCCTTGCGGAATGTTAAATTGTATCGGACTTGAAAATCCTGGTATCGAAAAATTTTTGAAAGAAATTTTGCCGCGAATTGAAAAATATAAAATGAATGTCATCGTGAATATCAGCGGAAGTTCGGTTGAAGATTACGGCGAACTTGCAAGAATGTTGAACGTTGAAGCAGTTGCGGCGATTGAATTAAATATTTCATGTCCGAATGTAAAAGACGGCGGAATAATTTTTGGAACTGATCCTAAAGCAGCGGCAAAAGTCACTCAAGCGGCAAAATCTTCGACGAAAAAACCTGTCATTGTAAAACTTTCTCCGAATGTAACGGATATAAAAATAATTGCAAGTGCAGTTGAAGATGCCGGAGCGGATTCTGTTTCACTCATCAACACGCTTATGGGAATGGAAATTAATATTGACACTTGGCGGCCGACGTTAGGAAATATTACGGGAGGACTTTCAGGCGGTGCGATAAAACCTGTCGCGCTCAGAATGGTCTATGAAGTTGCAAAGACCGTTAAAATTCCTGTAATCGGAATGGGCGGAATCAGAAATTATCGTGACGCAGTTGAATTTTTTCTCGCCGGAGCGTCGGCAGTTGCAATCGGTACGGCAAATTTTTCAGATCCTTCAATCACAATGAAAATTGCCGATGATCTTGAAAATTATCTGTGCAGTCGAAATTTAAAAAATATTTCAGAACTCGTTGGCAAAATTAAAATTTCCTGATAAAATCTCTTTTATGAGATTATTTTTTTTATTCTTTGGAGATGATTTAATTGGCAGATGTTCCGGCAATAACTGTTGTCATCACGACTTACAACATTGAAAGTTATGTTATTGATTGCGTCAACAGCGTTCTTCAAAATGATTTTCAAGATTATGAAATTCTTTTGATTGATGATTGCTCGACTGATAATACTTTTAAAATTTGTGAACATATGGCAAATTCAAATGAAAAAATCAGAGCGATTCAACGTAAAAAGAATGGAGGAGCAGGTGCGGCAAGAAATCTTGGCTTGATTAATGCTCGCGGAAAATATATTTATTTTGTTGATGGTGATGATTTAATTTCAACAACGGCACTCAAAATTTTATTTGAAGCAGCTGAAAAAAATAATGCTGATGTCGTTCATACTTCTTATTGGTTCGTTATCGACGATGAAGATTTTAAAGCAAGTAATTTTAATAAAAAAAATATTTTTCATGATGTAAATCCGGCAGCCGGTTTTCTTCAATCAGATATTTTTGAAAGAATTGTCAATGAATGGGCAAAGGGCGAAACTGCTTTGATGATTTGGCTGAATTTTTACAGAAGAGATTTTTTAATTTCAAATGAAATTCGATTTGCCGAAATGATTGCTGAAGATATGACTTTTTCATTGATTGATATTTCATTCGCCGAAAAATATTTAAAAATTCCACAGGCAGTTTATCTTCATCGAGTTCGTCAAGGTTCACTCGTTCAAAGTAAATCTAAAAGTCACGACAGATTATTCTTTGAATTGGATTCATTTTTAATCAGTACGAGATACATTGAACATTATTTAAAAAAATTGCCGACATTTTCGACTGATAAATATAAACTTGAAGAAATTTTAATTATTTGGCTTCAAAAATTTTTTAACGGCTATTCGGAACAATTTTTCAATGCGGACGGAAATCTTGAAATAGGTTATATGGAGATAATTGAAGAAGTTTTAAGAAAAAATTTCAGTAAAAATATTTTCTTCGTTAAATTTTTATTTGTAAATTATAACATTTTGAGATTACAGAATAAAAATATGATTGACGAGAGTAATAAATTGAAAGAAGCAAGGGGGGGAGGGTATTTGATTCAAAAAATTGCAGCTTGAATTTTGCAGCTTAAAAATTTTGTTGAAAGGATAATTTAAATTGGAAATAATAAAATCGAACGAAAAAAATTTTGAAGAGATAAAAAAAATTTTGACAAAAAAATCATTTGATGAAGTAGACGAAAAAGCATTTGAAAGTGTAAGAAAAATAGTAAGCGATGTAAGAATCAGAGGTGACGAAGCAGTCTTTGAATATACGAAAAAATTTGACGGCGTTGAATTGAATGAAAAAAATATTTTGGTCAGCGAAGAAGAATTTATGAATGCCGAAAAAAAAGCAGATGAAAAAGTCGTCGAATCACTCAAAAGAGCGGCTGAAAATATAAAAAAATTTCATCTTGAACAGTTGCCGAAATCATGGATAACATATCGCGAACAAGGTTCAATTTTGGGACAGGCAATAATTGCAGTTGAAAAAGTCGGAATTTATGTACCCGGAGGAACTGCAGCATATCCTTCAAGCGTTCTGATGAATGCAATTCCGGCTAAAGTTGCAGGAGTCGGTAAAATTATAATGATGTCGCCGACAAAAACAGGTGAATTGAGTCCGTATGTATTAATCGCGGCAAAATTGGCGGGAGTCGATAAAATTTATAAAATCGGAGGAGCTCAGGCAATAGCGGCAATGGCATTCGGCACAAAAAAAATTCCTCGCGTAAACAAAATTACAGGTCCCGGAAATATTTTTGTAACTTTGGCGAAAAAAGAAGTTTACGGTCATTGTGATATTGATATGCTTGCAGGACCGAGTGAAATTTTGATAATTGCCGATGAAAATGCAAATCCGATTTATACTGCAGCAGATATGCTTTCTCAAGCCGAACATGATCCTTTGGCTTGCAGTATCGTCATCACAACTGATTTAAATCTTGCCGAAAAAGTTTTTTCTGAAGTTCAAAATCAATTAAAAAAACTTCCGCGAAAAGAAATTGCCGAATCGTCTATTGAAAGAAACGGTTTAATAATAGTCGCGAAAAATATTGACGAAGCGATCGAATTTGCAAATATTTCTGCTCCCGAACATTTGGAACTTTTAATTGATGAACCGTTTTCAATTCTGCCGAAAATAAAAAATGCAGGAGCGGTATTTTTGGGACATTATTCTCCCGAACCGCTCGGAGATTATTTTGCAGGTCCGAATCATGTATTGCCGACGGGAGGAACCGCAAAATTTTATTCGGTGCTCAATGTTGAAACATTTTTAAAGAGAATGAGCTTAATTTCTTATACTAAACCTGCATTGCTTAATGTTGCTGAAGATATTCAACGGCTTGCACATGCCGAAGGACTTGACGCTCATGCAAATGCAATTCAAAAAAGAATGGAAGGAGAAAAATAATTTGAATGAATATAAATCGGGATTTATAGCAGTAATAGGTCGACCGAATGTCGGCAAGTCAACGCTGATTAATCACATAATCGGACAAAAAATTGCAATAATGAGTAACAAGCCGCAGACAACTCGCTCAAGGATTCAATGTATTTTTAATACCGACGATGCACAGATGATATTTCTTGATACACCCGGTATTCATAAACCAATGCACAAACTCGGCGAATATATGTTGAAGGCAGCGGAAGGAACATTAAAAGAAGTTGACGCAATTTTTTTTGTGGTCGATGCAACCGAAAAATTCGGCGGCGGAGAAAAATATATAATTGAACGTCTGAAATCATCAACGAATAAACCTGTAATTTTGGTTATCAACAAAATTGATTTGATTGAACGTGAAAAGACGCTGCCGATAATTGCTGGTTATTCAGAAAAATATAATTTTGCGGCAGTCGTACCGATCAGCGCACTTGATGGGACGAACGTTGAAAATCTCATCATTGAAACGAAAAAATATTTGTCGGAAGGTCCGCAGTATTATCCGAACGATATGGTAACGGATCAGCCGGAACGATTAATAATTGCCGAATTGATACGTGAAAAAATTTTGCATTTGACTGATGATGAAGTTCCTCATTCAATCGCAGTCGACATTGACGAAATGACACAGAGAAATAACGGCGATACGTATATCAGAGCAACAATTTATGTTGAACGCGATTCGCAGAAAGGAATTTTAATTGGAAAGAAAGGTTCAATGTTAAAAGAGATCGGAAAACTTGCACGTCCCGAAATTGAAATGTTAATCGGAACGAAAGTTTTTCTCGATCTCTGGATAAAAGTCAAAAAAAATTGGAGAAATTCACTCGGAGCAATTCAAAATTTCGGACTTGGAAACGAATAAACGGCATCAATAATTTTGCACATTCGCGAAATCATTTCAACATTGTGAACGCGAACAATATTAATTCCTTTTGAAATGCCGATAACACAAAGCGCACCGGTAGCCTCGTCACGTTCATCAATCGGCAGATTTACGGCGTAACCTATGACACTTTTTCTGCTTACTCCGAGCATCATCGGATATTCAACGCCGTCGACTATTTTTAATTGTTCAAGACTTCGTAGAATTTGCAAATTTTGTTCCTGAGTTTTATTAAAACCGATTCCCGAATCAAAAATAATATTTCTTCTGTTCAATCCGACTTCATCGGCAATTTTGAGAGATTGACGGAAGAATTTTTTGATGTTGTCAATAATATTTTCATCAGTAATTTGATTGTGAGTGACGATAATTTTTTTGTCATATTTCGCGGCAATTTTCGCCATATCTGAAGACAATCCGTCAATGTCATTAATAATTTCTGCGCCGAGATTGATTGCAAATTCGGCAACTTTGGGCTTGTAAGTATCAATGGAAATCGGAACGGGACATTTATCGGCAATAATTTTAAAAATCGGTTCAAGGCGTGAAATTTCCTCTTCGGCAGAAATTTTTTCGGCATTTGGACGAGTAGATTCTGCACCAATGTCAATAATGTCGGCACCTGCAGCAATCATTTCATCGACGTGATTTATTGCCGTGTCAATTCGATTAAATTTTCCGCCGTCAGAAAATGAATCGGGAGTAACGTTCAAAATTCCCATTACTAAAGTTTTTTTCTTATTCATAACGTCTGTGCAGTTTAACATATTCAACCGGTCTGCTCCAATCAACATGAACTCCCGTTGCCTCCCAAAGTTTCGTCATTGTAAGTTGAAAATTTTTGAGACTCTCAAGCGGTTTAAGTTTTTCTACGGTAAAATCAAGCAATGTTTCGTGAGGAATTTCAATTTCATGTACTTCATTTAAAAATTTTTCGGTTTTTGATTTTCCTTCATCATTCGCCAATGTAACGAGTGCAGATTTTTTTTCTTTATCGTATTCGACAAAACCCAAATCATCGCCGTAACTTATCGCCACGCTGTAAATATTTTCCATTTTAAAACCTCTCAATCATTTTTTAAAATCAGAATTTGAAATGTTGAAGTGAAGACTGTAAATCTTGAGCGAGATGAGCAAGAGCATCGGAGGCTGAGGCAATTTCTTCCGCTGATGCTGATTGCTGTTGAGAAGCGGCTGAAACGCTTTCCATTTCTGTCGCAACTTTTCCCGAATTTTCATTGATTTTTTCTGAACGTGATTTAATTCTGTCGGTGTCGTCGCTGACTGCTTTAATATCATTCGCCATTGAACGGGTTCTGTCTGTAACTTGTCCCGACGCATTTCCTATATTTTCAAATGATGTACGCAAATCTTCGACGGATTTAGTGCCTTCACGAACTGCAACCGATCCTTCATGCATTGATTTAACCGCGTCATCAGTATCACTTTGAATTGCATCAATGAGAGTTGAAATTTTTTCTGCGGCAGTTTTAGATTCTTCTGCAAGTTTTCTTACTTCATCTGCGACGACCGCAAAGCCGCGACCATGTTCACCTGCTCTTGCCGCCTCAATAGCTGCATTAAGTGCCAAAAGATTTGTTTGTTCAGCAATTCCTGAAATTGCCTCGACGATTTGACCGATTTCTTTTGAACGTTGTCCGAGTTTATCAACTGTTCCTGCCGA
>CAJOPN010000089.1 GCA_905236285.1 uncultured Selenomonadaceae bacterium
AAAGGTGTAGGAGTTGAATGATATGGCTAGCCTTATTCGCGTCGGCATGGCTGATTACAAGGTTGGTCGTGCGCCTTCTGTCCTCATTAGTTACGGTTTGGGTTCGTGTATAGGAATTTCACTTTACGATCCACAAACAAAAATCGGAGGACTTTTGCATATAATGTTGCCGGACAGCAATCAGGCAAGAGCCAGCGATAATCCCGCAAAATTTGCAGATACCGGTCTCCCGCTCATGCTCAATGATGTTATTTCACTCGGAGCAAGTAAATCAAGATTGGTCGCAAAAATTGCAGGCGGTGCTCAAATGTTTGCCTTTTCAAACGCAACAGATATTATGCGTGTCGGTACGAGAAATGCCGAAACCGTCAAAAAAATTCTCCAAAGAATGGGAATTCGTTTGATTGCCGAAGATACCGGCGGAAATTACGGAAGAACGGTTCAAATTGATCTTGCAACCGGTATTTACAAAGTTAAAACTATTGATCGCGGCGAAAAGGATATTTAAAGGGTGATGATCTATGCCTGAACCGCAAGTTACATCTAAAATTGTAACGCCGCCTGATCTTTTGAATCCCGATTTGGAAGACATTCAAAAGTATGCTGTAAATTTATTTATCGAAAAACTTGCAATCTCTTTGGGATTTGCAATTCTTTCCGCGCTCATCGTTTTGATTACGGCTTTTTTTAGTGACATTCGATTTTTAACTGCCTGTTTTCGTGCAGTAACCGCTTTTTTCGTTGCAGGAATTTCTGCCGCTCTCGTCTCAAATGTTTTGGATCTGCAACAAAGTTATTTTGAAAAAAAAGAAAATCCGAATATTGACGAACAAATTAATCAAGTCGTTCAAACAGATACAACAGTTCAAGCCGCAGCTCAAAATCTTGAAAATGAAAATAATTCTGAAGGATTTGCTCCGCTTGATGCTCAAAATTTACCGAATATAAATCAAAAAACGAATTGAATTTGAATTGAAGGGCGGAATGTCATATGAGCATTGATATTGATGCAGTCTGGCAAAAATATCGCCTGAAAAAAGACATAGAGACACGAAATAAAATTGCCGAACATTATCTTCCACTTGTAAAAATCGTTGCAGGAAGAATTGCCATAAGTTTGCCGCCTCATATTGATCGCGAAGATTTAATCAGCAGCGGTTTCTTTGGTTTAATTGACGCAATCGAACGTTTTGAAATAAATCGAAATATAAAATTTGAAACTTATGCAAGCGTAAGAGTTCGCGGCGCAATGATAGATTATTTGCGTTCAAAAGATTGGATTCCCGTTACAATGCGTCAAAAAATTCGTAAGTATGAACAGACGATGGCACAGCTTGAATCACAACTCGGACGAAGTGCAAGCGATGAAGAAATTTCAGACGCACTCGGAATAACGACGGACGAATTAAAAATTTTGGTCGGTCAATGCAATTCGGCAACAATAATTCCGCTTGAAGAATATTTGCAGACGGATAATTTGGAATCAATCGAATTTAATCCGGAAGAGACGGCTCAATATACCGAATTGAAAGAAACACTTGCAAAAGTTATAGATCGATTGCCGGAGAAAGAACGTCTCGTTGTCTCACTCTATTATTATGATGAATTGACGCTGAAAGAAATCAGTTTGATTATGAAACTTTCTGAGGCAAGAATTTCACAGCTGCACACGAAAGCAATTTTCAGAATGCGCGGTTATCTTGCCAAAATAAAATCAAGTTTGTTTTAAACAGCAAGGCAGCTGAAAATTTTTTTATGGGAGGACGCAATTATGGGAGCAGATGCATACCCAATGGTAGGTGGAATGGAATCAGGATATAAATTTGAATTCAGACCGGACGGAATATATCTGACAATATATCCCAATGCGAAAGATACACTTTTATTTGAGCTCTCGGATATGCGTCAGATTTTGCGCGATTGCGGAATAATGGATTATGATGTTGCGCTTTTGTCTCGGACGATGACGGAGGCGGCGGGAGTCCCCTGCAAAATTTCTGAACCTGTCGATATTTCCGAAGAAGAATTGCAAAAAGTACTTGAAGATAACGATTTCACAGGCTCAAGCGAAAATTATGCTGAACTTATCGTTGATATAAGCCGCGACAAAATGAAAGCAACAATTAAATATAATACAAAAAACGGTTCAAAACTTCCTACCGTTGAAATGGTTATGGACGCTTTATTTCAAAAAAATGTAAATTTCGGAATTGATATGGAATCAATAAAAAAAGGTGTTGAAAGTTTGGTGCCGTTCGTTGCCGCCAACGGAATACCTCCGATACCCGGTGAAAATGCTTATATCGACAGAAAATTTGATATTGGTGTCAAAGGAAAACCTGTCATTAATGAATATGATCGCGTCGATTACAAAGATTTAAATTTATTTGTTCTCGTCAAAAAAAATGATACGCTTGCAATTCGTATTCCTCAAACTCAAGGAAAACCCGGAACAAATGTTTTCGGAGATAAGGTTGCAGCTCAAAACGGCAGACCGATTCCGATGCCTGAAGGAAAAAATACAAAAGTCGTCGGAGAAAATCAACTAATTGCGACAATTAACGGTCAGATTGTCGACAGCGGCAATAAAATTAGTGTCGATCCGAGATTTGTCGTCAAAGGTTCGATTGGAGTTGCAACAGGTGATGTTGATTTTGACGGTTCGGTTGAAATTGCAGGAGATGTTAAGCAAGGTTTCAACGTCAAAGCAACAGGCGACATTGAAATCAAAGGCAATGTAAACGGAGCTGAAGTCAGCGGACGAAATGTATTTGTCGGCGGAGGAATTACGGGAGTCAATCGCGGTAAAGTTTACGCTCAAAATGATGTGCGCTGTGCATTTACGGAAAACGCAGTCGTTGAGGCGGGACGTGATATTTATGTTGCCGATGTTGCATTACATTCAACGTTAAAAGCCGGAAAGAAGATCATGGTTGAGGATAAGCATGGACAAATTACCGGCGGCTTGACGGTTGCAGGCGAAGAAGTTCGCGCAAAAACAATCGGCAATCAGGCTTTCGTCGTCACACGTGTTTCAGTCGGTGTCGATCCGAATTTGCAGAAAGAATATACCGAAGTTTGCAAAAGTTACAAGGACAATAAAAAACGTCTTTTGCAGATTACTCAGACGCTTAATACTCTCGGTAAAATTGATATAAGCAAATTGCCGCCTGAACGTGTCGAACAAATTAACGCGCTTACTCGTTCACAATTTCCGCTTGCAGGTCAGATTAAACGCGACGAGAAAAAAATTCTTGAACTTGAGGCATTGCTCGCCGAAATGAAAAACGGAAAAATTAAAGTCGCCGACAGAGTTTATCCCGGTGCAAGAATTTCAATTAATTCCGTTGTCAAAAATGTTCAGGAAGAATACAGAAAATGTACCATGA
>CAJOPN010000090.1 GCA_905236285.1 uncultured Selenomonadaceae bacterium
AAAGTTTGTCCGAAAGAAATCGGTATCAGCGGATCATTTACGGCGATGAATATTTTTACTCTTTATAAAGATTTAAATGTGGCGAAAAATCATGAGAATTGGCTTGTCAAAATGCATGGAAAAAATTCTGCAGGTGATTGTATTAAATGCGGACGCTGTGAAAAAGTCTGTCCTCAACATATAAAAATACGCGATGAATTGGTTAAGGTTCACGAGGCATTTTCAAAATGAATGAAATTAAAAAATTGGGATTCGGTTTTATGAGATTGCCGCGAAATGAAGAAAATTTGATTGACATCGAACAGGTTAAATCAATGGTTGATGAATTTATGGCGGCAGGATTTAATTATTTCGATACGGCAAGAGTTTATCGCGGAAGTGAAATTGCAATTCGTCAAACACTCGTTGAACGTTATCCGCGCGAAAAATATTTTCTTGCAACAAAAAATGCGGCATGGAGAGTTGAAACGAGAGAAGAGGCATTGGAACAATTTGAAAAATCTCTCGACAGGACAGGCGCAGGATATTTTGATTATTATTTGCTGCATAATCTCGGAGACAGTCGAACAAAAAAATTTGACGATTTTAAAATTTGGGACTTTGTGAAAGAAAAAAAATCAGAAGGCAAAGTTAAACACATAGGATTTTCGTTTCATTCAACGGCTGAGGAACTTGAAGAAATTTTAAAAAATCATCCCGAAATGGAATTTGTGCAGTTACAAATCAATTATGCCGATTGGGAAAATCCGATAATTCAATCAAAAAAATGTTATGAAGTCGCACGCAAATATAATAAGCCCGTGATAATAATGGAACCTGTAAAAGGCGGAATGCTTGCGAAACCTCCAGAAAGCGTCGAAAAAATTTTAAAAGACGCTGATGAAAATTCTTCGTGTGCATCATGGGCAATCAGATTTGCGGCGAACCTTGAAGGAGTAATTACGGTTCTTTCGGGAATGAGCAGCATTGAACAAGTTAGAGATAATATTTCGACGATGAAAAATTTTTCCGGACTTGATGAAAATCAAACGGCAGCAATTAAAAAAGCACGCGACGAATTTTTAAAGATTCCTATAATTCCCTGTACATTTTGCAGATACTGCACGAAAGTTTGTCCGCAAAATGTTGATATTCCGAGAAGTTTTGAAATGATGAATCGAATGACGTTGTACGGCGACAAAAAATTTGCAACACATCGCGGCGGACTTTTGGCAAATATGAGAGACGGAAAAAAATCGGCGGGAGATTGTATCAAATGCGGACGCTGCGAAAAAGTTTGTCCTCAACATATAAAAATTCGTGAGGAACTCGAAAAAGTTCACGAGACTTTCGGCAATTAAAAAATATTAAAAAAAATTGTCTTCGGTTAATGAAGATATTTTTTTGTGTCAAATTAAAAAATTTGTGATACAATGTAAAAAAAATCTCTGGGAGAATTTGGAGTGATAAAATTGAACAAAAAAGTAATAGCGATTGACGGACCGGCCGGAGCAGGAAAAAGTACAGTTTCAAAAATGGTTGCGGCAAAACTCGGATATGTTTACATCGACACGGGAGCAATGTATCGTGCGGTTGCCTGCAAAGTTTTAAGAGAGCATAAAAACGTGACGGACGAAAATATTATTTCAATTGCGAAAGATATTGAAGTTGATTTGACTTATGAAGACGGCTTGACAAAAGTTTTCGTTGACGGAGATGAAGTCACGAATGAAATCAGAATGCCGCTCGTCAGTCATGTTGTTCCGAAAGTTGCAAAAGTCGGATTTGTACGCGAAAAATTAACGGAATTGCAAAGAAAAATGGCATCGCGCGGCGGAGTAATAATGGACGGACGTGATATAGCAACGCATGTTTTGCCAAATGCCGACGTTAAAATTTATCTTACAGCTTCGATTGAGGAGAGAGCACGCCGACGTTGTGACGAATTGAAAGCGAAAGGTTACGAGACGGATTTTGATTCAATCGCGAAAGAAATTGCATTTCGTGACAAGCAGGATATGGAAAGAGACCTTGCACCGCTGATTAAGGCTGACGACGCAACTTTAATTGATTCAAGCGACATGACGATTGATGAAGTAGTCGAAAAAATTTTGAAGATGTGCACAGATTGAAATGTTTTATAAAATTTTTAAAATCATATGCAAATTTGTATTCGGAATAATTTTTCGCACAAAAGTAATCGGATTGGAAAATATTCCTCAAAACGGAGCGTTGATAATCGCGGCGAATCATATGAGTAATTGGGATCCGCCGTTTTTGGGAACTTTTTTAAATCGTGAAATATGTTACATGGCGAAGGAAGAACTTTTCAGAAATAAAATTTTTGCGGCGGCGATAAAAGCATTGCATGTGTTTCCCGTTAAACGTGGAGCAGCCGACAAAACTGCGATAAAACACGCGATAAAAATTTTGAAAGAAAATCAATGTCTGGGAATATTTCCTGAAGGAACAAGGAGCAAAACCGGAAAAATTGGAAAAGCCGAGCCGGGAGTCGGATTAATTGCTGCAATGACAAAATCTCCGGTAATTCCCGCGTTGATTGTCAATACAAATAAAATTTTCGGTGAAAAATTATTTCCGCAGTTGGCAGTAGTTTACGGAAAACCGATTTATTTTGAAGGAAATATAAAAGACAGAGAGGAAATCGCCGAATTTTCACAGTCAATAATGAATGAGGTTGAAAAATTGCAAAAAGAATTAAATTGAGGTGATTAAATGAAAATATCTGCGAAAGGTCGCTACGGATTGATAGCGATGACATATCTGGCACAAAATTTCGGCAGCGACAATCCGATAACGGTTCTGAGCATAGCAAATAAACTCGGAATTTCAAAAATTTATTTGGAACAAGTTTTTGCTATTCTCAAGCGTGCAAAATTGGTTAAATCAATCAAAGGAGCACAAGGCGGTTATCATCTCAATAAAAAACCGGAAGATATTACAGTTTTTGATATTTTGTCGCCGATTGAATTGTCATTGATCGAATCGACGACTTCGGAATCAAATTTTTTGGAATTTGACAGAGCAATTAATTCATGTATTTATAAACCGCTCGATGAAAAAATCTTTGAATTTTTGAAATCAATCACTCTCGAAGATATTTTAAATGCTCTTTACAAAGAAATGGACGCATCGAATTTTATGTATTTTATTTAAAAATTTCTTGATACATTTTTTCTTTTCGGAGAGAAGGTAACTTTGATGGCTGGAATTGAGAACAACGCGGTAATAACAATTTTCAGTACAGTTTCTGGAGTCGGCAAAACTTTGATTGCCGTTAATATGGCGGCTGAACTTGCAAAACTTGGTCATTCAGTTTGTTTGTTTGATTTGGATTTGCAATTCGGCGATGTTTGTAATTATTTAAAAATTTCTCCGCAATTTACAATTTCAGATGCTCAATTCTCTTTAAAAAATTCACCGAAAGATTTTCAAGCCGAAACTTTTTTGACAACTTACAAACGCGGCAATGTATCATTTTCGATTCTTGCACCGCCGAAAACATTCACGGAGACATATAAAATTCAAGCGTCTTTTATTGAATATATGACCTCGAAATTAAATTATTTTGATTTTATAATTTTTGATACGGCGAAAAAATTTAGTGAAATAAATTTTACGGCATTGAATTTGTCTACGATTATAACTTTTTTATGCGTCGGCGATTTCGTACCGGCAATTAAAAATTTAAAAATCGGATATGATACACTCGTCAAATTTAATTATGATGAAAATAAAATTCGATTGATACAAAATCGAAGTGATTCACAAAAATTAATTTTGACTGAAGATGTTGAAGGAGTACTCGGCAGGCAATTTTATCATAATCTGCCAAATGATTACATGTCGGCAAAAAAGTCGATTGAAAACGGTTGTCCGCTGGTTCTCAGCGATTCTTTAAACAAATTTTCCGAAAGTCTGAAAATACTTGTTGCGAAATACACAAATCAAAATTTCGAGGAAAAAATTGAAGAGGAATCGGGATTTTTTGCGTCAATAAAAAAATTATTCGGTTAAGGCGGTGCGAATGTGGATTACAAAGTAGTTATAATTGAAGGCAACGCCAAACAGTCTGAAAAAATCGAAAATATCATCAGAGACAGCGACGATTTTCAGTTGGCTGCAACTTTCGGCAATGTCGCGGCAGCAGTAATTCAAAGCAAAATTTTTAAACCGAATTTATTTTTGCTTGACGTTGACAACACATTAAATATTTCGGCAATCCCTGAATTTTTAAAAAATTATCCGAATACAATTCTGCTCTGCATGATGGAACGTTGGAATCCCGATTCTGCGGAACGATGCAATGAACTTGGAGCAACAGGCTGTATAATAAATCCTGTGCACGCTGAAGAAATTATTGAGGCAATAAACATTTTCAATAAACGCGGAAGTAATAAACCCGCTGAAGTGATTGCGTTTTTCAGTCCGAAAGGTCGAAGTGCAAAAACAACGCTGGTTGCAAATTTGGCGTTGAGTCTTGCGCGTGAAAGCGGCGAAGCAGTAGGAATTATTGACGCGGATTTACAATTTGGAGACGTGCCGATTTTTTTTGATGCCGAACCTGAAAGCACGATCGTTGAAGCAGTCAGAGATGTCAAAATTCTCTCTCCTTTGACTTTGAGTCCGTATTTCATGCAAGTAGTTGACGATCTTTATATTTTGAGCAGTCCGAGACAACCTGAACTTGCTGATCTCGTTGAACGCGAAAATTTAATTGAAATTGTCCGAATGGCAGGAAATTTATATCGATATGTTTTAATTGATTTGCCTTCAGGTATTGACTCATTCGTCATGGGAGTTTGTGAATTTGCTGATACAATCATTTTGTCAGGAATGATCGGAACGGGTTTTGAAGTTAAACATATGCGCCGCAGTCTCGAATTATTTCAAGGCTGGTCTGATTACGGAAAAAAAGTCAATGTAATTTTCAGTCGTGTTGATCCTTGCAATGAGATTGAGCAAAATCGATTGTCGAATGAATTAAATTATCCCGTTTATGCGATTTTGCCGAATGAATATTTATTGATGTCGGCGGCGAACAGCGGAAGATTGCTTGAGAGAAATGAATTGAGCTCTTCAATAACAAAATACTTTGATCGTATTGCTGAAGGTTTGATAAAATGAAAAAATATGATGATTATGTAAAATGCTTGACAGTACTTTTAAATGCTGACAGACAAAAGTCGATGGAAGATGAAATTTATCGGATGGGAGTTATAGGTCAATTTAATTTAACTTTTGAATTGTCTTGGAAAGCCGTCAAAGAAACTTTAATACTTTATGGAGTTGATGTGGCGAATACAGGTTCACCTCGCGACATTTTAAAGTCAGCTTTTTCAATAAATTTTTTATATGATGCTGAAATTTGGCTTGATATGCTGAAAAAAAGAAATATTTCCGTTCATGTTTATAATGAAGATTCGGCAAAAGAATTGGTAAATTTAATCTTTGATGATTATATTTCTGCCTTTGTGAATTTGAAAAACTTATTGAACGAAAAAAATTCTCAGATTAATTCAAACGATTTATAAAAATTTAAATGAAACAAAAAAAATTTATTATTAATGAAAAAATTTTAACGATAGAGATTGCAGATACATTTTTAAAAAGATTACGCGGCTTAATGTTTCGTCGAAGGCTCGAATCTTCTCACGGACTTTTGATAACTCCTTGCAACAGTATTCATATGATGTTTATGTTTTTTAAAATTGACGCGGTTTATCTTGACAAAAATTTTGTAATTAAAAAAATTGTTCGCAATCTTACTCCTTTTATAAGTTTGTCGATGTGTCTTGAGGCTGATTCCGTGCTTGAATTAAATGGCGGCGAGGCACAAAATTTTAATCTGCAAGTCGGACAAAAATTTTTGCAATGTTAGGAATGTATCAATGATATATCTAATCTGTGCACTTTCGGCGATAATTATGACATTCATCGGTTCATATTGGATTGATAAACTCTATGAATCATCGAAAGAAATTTTGACTTTTCCTGATAAAGTTATTCAACGTTCAAGATTTCGCAAACCGATTTTATTAATCGCATTTTTCGGATTGAATATTCATTTCAGTAAAGCACCATCGCCGGAATGTTTTTATTTGGTGATTGCGGCTTTCTTTTTATTGCTCGTAACGATGACGGATTTTGAACAATATTTAATTTTTGACAGAATGATTTTGCCGTTTACAATTATAGGGTTGATAGCAATATTTCATTTAAATTTGCCACTTAATGTTCATGTCGGTACTGCGTTGGTCGGCGGAGGTTCATTTTTATTGATTTCTATTATGTCGCACGGAGCATTGGGAGGCGGTGACATTAAATTGATTGCGGCACTCGGAATTTGGCTCGGTTATCCGCGTTTGTCTCAGGCAATCATTGCAGGCTGTATCTTTGCAGGAATTGCCGCATTGATTATGTTGTTGACGAAAATAAAAGACCGCAAGAGTTATTTTGCTTACGGTCCTTATTTCGCACTTACTGCCATTTTTATTTTGTGCCGCTTTTTAAATTTGGAGTGATTATTTTTGAAAGTGAAGAAAATTTTTTTGATGATGATTTTGCTGATGAATTTTTCGATTGTCGAAGCTGTCAATTTTCCTGTAACTTCTCCGTTCGGCTGGCGGGTTCATCCGATTTCAGGCGAATATAAATTTCATTCAGGTGTTGATTTGGGTTTTGAATACGGTTTAGGAATTGTCGCACTTTTTGACGGACAAATTATCATCGCCGACGATTTGGGCGACGGTTACGGCAATCAAGTTTTAATTTATCATCAAAATATTGATGCCTATACTCGTTATGCTCATTGCAGTCAACTTTTCGTAAGTGCAGGTAATTTTGTCAGCGCTGGGAATATTATCGCTGCCGTCGGAAGTACAGGTTATTCGACAGGTCCGCATTTGCATTTGGAATACATTCCCAAAATCGGCGATAAATATGTTTATGCCGATCCGCTTACTTTATGGAATTGACAATTTTTTTAAAATCTCGGCCTCTTTCTTCAAATCCGTCATACATGTCAAAACTTGCACATGCAGGCGACAACAAAACAACTTGCGGCGAATGAGAAATATTTTTTGCAACTTCAACGGCTTTATTCATGGAGTAACCGACTTCATGGATTTTATTTTGTGCAAAATTATTTTCGATTGCAGATTTTTTGAAACGTTGAGCGGCATCACCGACTAAAATCAATTCGTCGACGCGATTTTTAACCAACTTCATAAATTCGGTTAAATCCGTACCCTTATCGTCGCCTCCCGCAATTAAAATTATATTTCCGTCAAATGTTTCAAGTGCCTTAATTGCCGAATCGGTATTTGTCGCCTTTGAATCGTTGTAATATTTCACGCCGTCAATTTCGCGCACAAATTCAATTCTGTGTTCAACTCCTTTGAAATCAATCAAAACTTGTCTCATTTTCTCAGGGTGAACTCCTGCACAGAAAGCAATCATTGATGCGGCAAGTGCATTTTCAATATTGTGACCGCCTTTTATTCCGAGTTCGGAAATTGTGCAAAGTTTATTAATTTTGTCATCAACTTTTATTACAAGTTCATCATTAATTAAAAATGCGCCTTCATCAAGTTCATGCTGACGACTGAAATAATAAACTTTACATTTGGCACGATTTTTAATTTCGCGAGTTTTTTCATCGTCATAATTCAAAATTAAATAATCCTCAGAATTTTCTTGAGCAAAAATTTTTTCTTTCATTTCCTGATAAATTTCCATTGAGCCGTGTCGTTTGATATGATCCGGCGTTATGTTGAGAATTGCCGAAACTTTTGGATGAAAATTATTTGTCGCCTCCATTTGATAAGAAGAAATTTCAGCCGCAATGCAGCCTCCTTCACCGACTTCAAGCGCGACTTCGGAGAGTGCAACGCCGATATTTCCGCCTACTCCGACTTTTTTGTAAGCAGTTCCTAAAAGAAGTCCGAGCAATGTAACCGTTGTAGTTTTGCCGTTCGTGCCCGTGACAGCGCAAATTGGAGATTTTGAAAAATTATAAGCCAATTCAATTTCGCTGATAATCGGAATATTTTTTTTGATTGCCGATTGAAGAAGAGGAATTTTAATCGGAACGGCAGGAGAAACGATTATCAAATCAATTTTTTCAAGAAGTTCATCAGTCTGCTTACCGAATTTTAATTTTATTTCGTGATCGCGAAGTTCAAAAAAATTATATTTTAAATCGGATTCATTTTTTGAATCGCTCAATGTTACATCTGCACCGAATTTTTTCAAAATTTTTGCCGCCGCAAATCCGCTTATACCTGCTCCGATAATTAAAATTTTTTTGTTTTCAAATTCCAAATTTTTCATCTCCCAAAAATTAAACTGCGAAATATTTCTTTTTGAATGAATTATATTCCTGCAAAAAATGTTAAATGTTCTGAAAATTTTTATTGACATATTAAAGAAATTGTTGTAATATTTCTACAGTTGATGATTTGCTTGTTCGCAGGCAATAAAAAATTTCAATGTACATTAGGGAGGTAATTTTCACATGGCAGTTAAAGTTGCTATTAATGGTTTTGGTCGTATTGGTCGTCTCGCATTCCGTCAAATGTTTGCAGCTGAAGGTTATGAAGTAGTTGCTATCAATGATCTTACAAGTCCGAAAATGCTCGCTCATCTTCTCAAATACGATACTGCACAGGGCGGTTATGCAGGAAAAATCGGCGAAGGCAAACATAAAGTAGAATCCCATGATGGCGAAGGCGAAGATAACTACATCGTCGTTGACGGCAAAAAGATTGTTATCTATAAAGTTCCTGATGCTTCTCAACTTCCTTGGGGACAAATCGGCGTTGATGTCGTTCTCGAATGCACCGGTTTCTATACCTCAAAGGCAAAAGCTGAAGCTCATATCAAAGCAGGCGCAAAGAAAGTTGTCATTTCAGCTCCTGCCGGCAATGACCTCCCGACAATCGTTTACAATGTCAACCACACAACTTTGACCAAAGACGACAAAGTCATCTCCGCAGCTTCATGTACCACCAACTGCTTGGCTCCTATGACTAAAGCTCTCCATGAACTTGCTCCGATTCAAAGCGGAATTATGGCAACAATTCATGCTTACACCGGCGATCAAATGATCCTCGACGGTCCGCAGCGCAAAGGCGATCTCCGTCGTGCTCGTGCAGGTGCTTGCAATATCGTTCCGAATTCAACCGGTGCTGCAAAGGCTATCGGTCTCGTAATTCCTGAACTCAAAGGCAAACTCATCGGTGCAGCTCAACGTGTTCCTACTCCGAGCGGTTCAACTACTCTTCTCTTTGCAGTCGTTAAAGGTGAAGTTACTGTTGATCAAATCAATGAAAAGATGAAAGCATCACAAACCGAATCTTACGGCTACAATGATGAACAAATCGTTTCAAGCGACATCATCGGCATGCGTTACGGTTCACTTTTCGATGCAACTCAGACTATGGTCAGCCCGATTGGTAACGGCGATACTCTCGTTCAGGTTGTTTCATGGTATGACAATGAAAATTCCTATACCAGCCAGATGGTTCGCACAATTAAGTACTTCGCAGAACTCGGTTAATCAATTTGTATCTTAAAAACGTTATAAAAAAATGACTTTTGCGGTCCGGCTCTTCATCAATGTTGGGCTCGGATCGCAAATTTCGTTTTAAGAAAAAATCTTGGGAGGATTTATTTTATGAACAAAAAGAACATCAAAGACATTAATGTGAACGGCAAAAAAGTATTTGTCCGCGTCGATTTCAACGTTCCAATGGACGAAAATTTAAATATCACTAATACAAAACGAATTGATGCAACTCTTCCGACTATCAAATATCTCCTCGACAACGGTGCGGCTGTTATTCTTGCTTGTCATGTCGGTCGTCCGACTGAAGCTCGCGAACCGAAATTTTCAACAAAACCCATTCAAGCAAAATTGCAGGAACTTTTGAGCAAATTCATGGGCAAAGATATTCAAGTTAAATGGGCTGAAGATTGCATTGGCGAACCTGCAGAAGAAGCGGCTGCAGAATTAAAACCCGGCGAAGTTCTTCTTCTTGAAAATCTCCGCTATCACAAAGAAGAAAAGAAAAATAAACCTTCATTTGCAAAGAAACTTGCGGCATTGGCAGATATTGCAGTTGATGATGCTTTCGGCGTTGCTCATCGTGCTCATGCGTCAAATGTCGGTGTAACTCATTTTCTTGAAACTGCATCAGGTTTCTTGATGGAAAAAGAAATTAATTATATCGGCAAAACTCTTGAAAATCCTGCACGTCCGTTTGTCGCAATTATCGGCGGTTCAAAAGTTTCAGATAAAATCGGCGTAATTTCAAATCTCATTGATAAAGTTGATACTATCATCATCGGCGGCGGCATGGCTCATACATTCGACGCGGCTAAAGGCCTCGGAGTCGGTAAATCTCTCTGCGAACCTGATAAAATTGATCTTGCAAAAGGTCTTCTTGAGAAAGCCGAAAAGAAAGGCGTAAAAGTCGTTCTGCCTGTTGATTTGGTTGTTGCCGATAAATTCGCGGCTGATGCAAATCATAAAGTCGTGCCTGTCGATCAATGTCCCGAAGATTGGCAAGGACTTGATTCCGGTCCCGAAACTTCAAAAGAATATGTAAAAGCACTCGACGGAGCAAAGACAATTATTTGGAACGGACCGGTCGGCGTGTTTGAATTTGACGCATTTGCAAACGGCACTCTCGAAGTTGCAAAAGCAGTTGCGGCGGCTACCGAAAAAGGTGCAATTTCAATCGTCGGCGGTGGTGATTCAATCGCAGCTTTGAAGAAAACAGGTCTTTCAGATAAAATTTCTCACATTTCAACCGGCGGCGGTGCAACTCTTGAATATCTCGAAGGAAAAGTTTTGCCGGGTATTGATGCAATAGACGGTATCGGCAGAGTTCCGATTATCGCCGGCAACTGGAAGATGAACAATACCATTAAAGCAGGTACTCAACTCGTCGAAGAACTTATTCCGCTTGTCGCAAATGCAAATTGCCGTGTTGTCGTCGGTCCTACTGCTACTGCTCTTGCGGCTGTTGCAAAGACTGCCAAAGGTACAAATATTCACGTTGCCGCTCAAAATGTTCATTGGGAAAAATCAGGCGCATTCACAGGCGAAATTTCTACCGAAATGCTTAATGAAATTGGTGTTGATTTTGTAATTCTTGGTCACAGCGAACGCCGCGATTATTTCGGTGAAACTGATGAAGGTGTCAACAAACGTGCAAAGGCTGCTTTCAATGCAGGTATCACTCCGATTATTTGTTGCGGCGAATCTCTTGAAATTCGTGAAGCAGGAAATTATATTGCTCACGTTGTCGGACAAATTGAAAAAGATCTCGACGGCTTTACTCCTGCCGAAGTCAAAAAACTCGTTATTGCTTACGAACCGATTTGGGCTATCGGTACCGGCAAGACTGCGACTTTTGAAGAGGCTGAAGAAGTTTGCAAGGCTATTCGTGAAGCAGTTGCTAAGAAATTCGGTCAAGAGGCGGCGGACGCGATTCGTATTCAATACGGCGGAAGTGTAAAA
>CAJOPN010000091.1 GCA_905236285.1 uncultured Selenomonadaceae bacterium
GCAATAAATGATGTAGTGGTGAGCAAAGGAGGAGTAGCGCGAATGTTGAAAATGGGGCTGTATATAAACGAAACGCATTTATTGAATTATCAAGCAGACGGGATAATAATATCATCGCCGACAGGCTCAACTGCATATTCATTGAGTGCAGGAGGCCCGATAATAAATCCGACGATAAAAGCGTTGATCTTAACGCCGATATGTGCACATACATTTCAAATGAGGCCGCTGGTAGTAGGAGAAAGAGACGAAATTCGAATGGAAGTAGCAAACGAACATCAAGACATAATAGTAACATTGGACGGGCAAGAAAGTTTTTATATAAGAGCAGAAGATGAAATAATAGTGAGGAAAGCGAAAACGACAGCGCAGATAGTGAAATTTGAAGATAAAGATTATTACAAAGTGCTGAGAAATAAATTATGGAGGAAATTATAAAAATGGAGAGACCAAAAGTAAGTGTATTAATACCGTTGTACAATGCAGAAGAATATATCAGAATGACGTTGTTGAGTTTGAGAAATCAAACGATGCAGGAATTTGAAATAGTGATAGTAGATGATTGCAGTACAGACGGAAGTTTGAAAGTGATAGAAGAATTGAAGGAGAAGGAAGAAAAAATAAAAGAGAAAATAAAAATCATAAAGTTAGAAAAAAACGGAGGCATAAGCAATACAAGAAATGTGGCATTGAGATTTGCAACAGGAGAATATGTAACATTCTTAGATAATGATGATATGTTGATACCGCACGCATTAGAAAAATTTGTGGAGTATGCGGAGAAATGGGAAGCGGAAGTAGTACATACACATTCACATTATCAAAATCCGAAGAATATGCCGCAGGGAGATAGAATGTTATTTAAAATGGCATCATTCGAGCACGGGAACAAGAAGAATTTGACGAGCCCGGCATACTTACTGACGAATGAGATGAGTGAGCGAATGAAGCAATTTTCGATATACGGAGTAGATTGGAACGTATGGGGGAAATTATTTAAGAGAGAATTTTTGATGAAAAACAGCATAGAATTTCCGAAGATAAAATTGACGGAAGATTTATTATTTGTATTTCAAACATTACTTTATGCGAAAAAGTACGTGATGATACCGGAGGTGCTGTATATATATAGATACAGAACGGATTCGACGTTGCACGGAGAGCGGAACGAAAATTTTATGAGGAATGTAATAGACGTACAAATAAACGGGACGAAAATATTAAACGGATACATGGACGAAGAGGAGCATTTTAAGAAACATTATAAAGATAGAGAAAGAGTAATAGAATTTTATATGAATTTAGAGTTGCTGGGGACGAAATTAATGCAAAAGAAATATGGAGAGCAGGCAAATTATTTTGAGAAGTTGGAAGAAATGTACAAAAAATATTTTGGAGCAGACGCGACATTTATAGCATATATACATAAGATGGCGAATCAAACGCAAATTACAGCAAATCCTCCCTGGCCAACCGAAGGGAAAGTAACGTATTTGAATGAAGGCTGAGAGAAATGGGAGTAGACACGAAAAAGCCGCTGATAAAAGATACTAAAAAAATTGAGGAAAAAATTGCAAATCCCGAAGAACCGAAGTATAGTTTAGATGATATAATATTACCAGAGCGAGTAAAAGAAGAGATATTAGACGTAGTAGCATATGAAGAAAACGCGCATTTAGTATTTGAAATATGGGGATTTAAGAAGACGCATTTTAAGGCAAAGAGGATAGGAATCAATTTATACGGAGAACCAGGGACAGGCAAGACGATGGCAGCGCATGCAATAGCAAAAGAACTGGGCAGAAAAATTTTAATTGTAAATTACGCCGATATTGAATCAAAATACGTAGGAGAAACGCCGAAGAATATAAGAAAAGTATTTGAAGCAGCAAAAGAGACGAAGAGCATAATTTTTTTTGATGAAGCGGACGCGATCTTAAGCAAGAGAGTGACGAACATGACGCAAGCAGTAGATGTGAGCGTGAATCAAACGCGCTCAGTGATGTTAATGCAGATGAATGAATATGAAGATTATATAATCTTCGCGACGAATTTCATAGAGAATTATGATCCGGCATTTATGAGAAGGATAGCGGTGCACATCAAATTTGAGCTGCCGGATTTAGAAAGTCGAGTGAAATTGTGGAGAAAGTACATACCGGAAGAAGTGCCGAACAATATAGAAGTAGAAAGATTGGCAGAAAGATATGAAGAAGTGAGCGGAAGCGACATTGCAAATGCGATGCTCAACGCAGCCTTCAAAGCAGCCAGACAAAACGCGACGATGCTTTCAGAAAAATATGTAGAAGAGGCAATAGAGGCGATAATAAGAAGCAAAGAGGCGAACAAGAAAGTGACGACGAGAGAAATAACGGAAGAAGAATATAAAAGAAAGAGTGGAAAATGAGAACGGCAATAATATCAATAACGGAGAACGGAGAGGCAATATCGAAAAAAATAAGAGAGAAACTGGAAGGTAGTGACGAATTTATAAAAGGAAAAGATTTTGAGAAGCTTAAAGAAGTCGTAGGAGAAAATTTTAAAAGATACGACGCGCTGATAATGATCTGTGCAGTCGGAATAGTGATAAGAATGATAGCGCCGTATATTGAAAATAAATTAAAAGATCCGGCAGTAATAGCGATAGACGAACAGGGAAGAAGAGTAATAAGTTTATTGAGCGGACACGTAGGCGGAGCGAACGAGTTGACGGAGAAAGTAGCGCAGATAATAAAAGCAGAGGCGATAATCACGACGGCGACGGACATCAATCAAAAGCCGGCGATAGATACAATAGCGGCGAAAATGGGATTGAGACCTTTTCCGAAAGAAGCAATCAAAGTAATAAATTCAGCAATATTAAGAGGAGAAAAAGTATATGTGAAAGCAGGAGAGACAATATTAAATTTAACACCGCAAAGATTAATATTAGGAATAGGGTGCAGGCGAGGGACTTTGAAAGAAGAAATAGAAGAGGCAGTAATTGAAGCATGCGAAAAAATATCACAGCCGATAGAGCGAATAAATCTGATAGCGAGCGTCGATATAAAAAAAGATGAAGAGGGCTTGCTAGAATTTGCAAAATGCGTTAATCGCGAAATAAAATTTTTTGATGTCGATTCATTGAAGCGAACGATAGAAAAGTATAAGTTAAAAGAATCAAAAATTGTCAAAGAGAAAATAGGAATAGGAAATATATGCGAATCAGCGGCATTAAGTTGCGTAGAGGAAGGAAAATTTGCATTGACGAAAACGAAGTTTGAGAAAGTGACGGCGGCATTAATATGGGAAAAATAACAGTAACGGGAATAGGACCAGGAAATTTGCAAGAGATGACAGAGCGAGCGAAAAAGGCGATAGAAGAATCAGAAATAGTCGTGGGCTATCACACATACATAAAATTAATAGAAGCGCTCATCAAAGACAAAAAGATAATCGGAACAGCAATGAAGCAGGAAATAGAACGCTGTCAAAAGGCAGTAGAAATGTCACGAGAAAAAAAAGTCGTCGTAATATCAAGTGGAGATTCAGGAGTTTACGGAATGGCAGGATTGGTACTCGAAATGATATTAAAAATGCCTGAGAAGGAACGACCTGAAGTAGAAGTCATATCGGGAGTATCAGCAGTCAATGCAGCAGCGTCAATTCTCGGAGCACCTTTAATGCATGATTTCGCCGTTATAAGTCTGAGCGACCTTTTGACTGATTGGAATTTAATCATGAAAAGAATAGAATCAGCCGCTCAAGCCGATTTTGTGATTGCGCTTTACAATCCGAAAAGTCATAAACGAATTGAAAATATTTTAGAGGTTCAAAAAAACCTTTTAAAGTATCGTGACAAAAATACACCGGTCGGAATAGTAACGGGAGCAAGTCGAGAGAATGAAACGAAAATAATTTCGACACTTGAAAATTTTACCAATGAAGAAATAAATATGTTTTCACTCGTAATAATCGGCAATTCACAAACTTACGTCAAAGAAAATTTTATGATAACTCCTCGCGGTTACAATTTAAATTTGAGGTGAGAGTGATAGACAAATTATTAATTTTATTCATCTTCGCAGTAAATATTTCAACTGCAGCGACAAGTATTTTGGTCGGATTGATGACGGCATTTGTTTTGTATCGTGCAGTCAAATATAAAGAAATTCCGAAATTCGACAGAGACATTTTAAATATGTTCGGAATTTATTTTTTAATGCAAATTATAATCGCGGCACTCTCGTTGAATCCGTCAATGAGTTTTCGAGAAGTAATCGGCGAAATCCACAGATGTTTTCCGTTATTGTTCGCAATGGCGTACATAAAAAATCAAAAGCAGCTGCGAAATATTTTTATTGCATTTATATTATCAGTATTGGTGAATAATATTTATGCTGAGATACAATGTTTCGTGATACATGTCGAAAGAGCATATGCATTTTCACATACTCCGACCTTTTACGCATCATTTTTGTTAATGCAAATTCCAATGCTGATTTTCATCGCGACGCTTGATTTTATGCCGGCATGGACAAAAAATTTAGCAATATTGACGACGATAATTTCAATTCAAATGTTAATCGCAACAATTACTCGTGGAGCATGGCTTGCATTTATTTTGACGGGAATGGCATTTATAATTTTGAATGAACGCTGGCGCAAAAAATCTTTGAAAATATTTTTAGGCGGCTTGATAATTTCGATTGCAATAATAATTTCTGCGCCGAATTTGCAATATCGAGCGGCAACTCTATGGAATCCTAATTACACCAGCAACAGCGAACGTCTTTTGATGTGGCAGTCGTCGATTGAGATTATAAAAGATTATCCGATACATGGAATTGGACAGAAAATGTTTCAAAAAGTATATAACACGGAATATATTTCGCCGCTTGCAAAGGAAAGAGGAGACGATTATGAAAGCGGTCACACTCATCCGCACAATAATTTTTTCAAAGCTACGACTGAAGGCGGATTTATCGGATTATTTGCATTTATAATTCTGCACGGATATTTTTTCAAGCGATTGTATTTGATGAACAAAAAAAATTCATCACGATTAAAAATTTCATGCGGAATGATTGGATTTTTAATATTACTTTCTTTGCAGTTGGAAGGCTTGACGGATACAAATATGAATCAAGTGCCGATAATGAGAGAATATTGGTTTTTGATTGGAACTTTGATTGCAGCAGATAAAATTATTGACGCAAAAGATTAAGCGTGATATATTAAAAGAACTTCAAAATTCAAAGGTGAGAATGTGACGAAATCAAAAAGAAGTACCAAACGTTTGAAGCACGGATTAATTTTTTTATTGATAACGGCGTTTTTGATTGGATTATTTGTATATGTACCGTTTTTTACATTGAGAGAAGTTAAATTAGTCGGAGCGACTTATATTTCACGCGAAGATATTTTAAAAATCGCAAATATTTATTACGGCGAACCTCTTTTTGAATTGGAAACGGACGAAGTGACGAAAAGATTGTTAAATGATTTGAGAATAGAAGAAGTAACGGTAAAAAGAGAATTGCCTTTCACGCTTGAAGTAAACATTAAAGAAAGAATACCCGTTGCAACCGTAAATTGTGATTACGGATATTTAGACTTGGATCGGAACGGAAAAGTAATTGACAGTTACAAAACGCTCAAGATAATGCAAATACCGATGATAACCGGCGCATTGGTCAAAGATTTATACATTGGCGACGACGTGAAGGACGAAATGGTTAAAAAAATTTTATTTTTTCTTCAACAAATGAATGAAACGTCATTAAACAAAATCAGCGAAATAGCGATAGTCGGACCTGAATATGTTGTGGCGTATACGAACACTTCAAAGGCAGTACAAATTCGATTGGGAAAATTGGAAAGACTCGAAGATAAAGCAAGATTGACTGAAGATTTTCTGCAGGATTTGGAATTGAATCCGCACAGAGTTGAATACGTAGATTTTAATTACACAGCACCATTTATAAAACTTGCGCCGTGAGAGATTTTTAAAATGACAAAAAATTTTTTTCAAGGCTGGTCGATAATATTTATTTTTATAGTGATCGGTTTTGTATTGGAAATTCAGACGAATCAAAAAAATTCACCGACATTACCAATTCCGCTGAAAGATGAAGTAAGCGACGAAGAATTAAAATTAAAAGCATGTCTGCTGCCGCTTGAAGGAACGGGAATAATAATAAAAATGGACGACAGCAGCAAAGAAGCAAAAAAAGGCGAAGATAAAAATTTATATTTGATACATGACGATGACATATTGAGAGTAATAAACGAATTGAGAGCAGCGGGAGCAGAGGCAATATCAATCAACGGACAAAGACTCGTCGATATATCTGAAATTCGCTGTGCAGGTCCGACGCTTTCGGTGAATAATGTCAGATCATCTGCGCCGTTTGAAATTCATGCAATCGGTGAAAAAAATGCTCTTGAAAATGCAATCAAAATGCGTGGAGGAGTTGCAGACACATTAAAAGTTTGGGGAATACAAATTGATTTTGAAACTTCAGACAGCGTATATATTCCGCCGTACAAAGGAGATCATCCGCATGTATATTCGCGAATTGTTCTTGAAAGATAAACTTATTTTAAAAATAATAATCGGCTTGACAATCGGGATAATTTTCGGCAGAATTTTTTCAACGCTCACAATAAATTCTGAATTGGCAGCAATTATTTTAATCGCAGCGATTGATTCTGTAATCGAAGGTTTAAAATTGAAATTGAATGAGCAATTTAAAGACAAAGAAATTTTCAGCAGATTTATTTTAAATTTTTGTGCGGCGACAATTCTTTTGTATCTCGGAAAATATCTAAGCATGAATTTACATTATTTGGCATTGTTTGCAATCGGCTTGAATATTTTCAAAAATTTGTCGGCAATTCGTCAACGATTAATAAAAAATTTATAAAAAAAATATGGCAAAAAAAAGGAATTTGTAGTAGAATGACAGAAAATACAATTGCTGATATTGACGTTTAATTTTAAATTTGAAATAAAAAAACGTGGAGGACGAGAACGTGTTTGAAATTGATGATAACGGTTTGGATCTATACGCAAAAATAAAAGTAATCGGAGTTGGCGGAGGCGGCAGTAATGCAGTCAACAGAATGATAGAATTCGGACTTGAAGGAGTAGATTTTATATCCGTCAATACCGATGCACAGGCTTTGACAAATGCAAAAGCTCCGAAGAGAATGCAAATAGGAGAAAAATTAACGAGAGGTTTGGGAGCCGGAGCAAGACCTGAAATCGGTCAGCAGGCAGCGATGGAAAGTCGAGAAGACATTCTTGAGGCGTTAAGAGGTTCGGACATGGTTTTTATCACGGCCGGAATGGGAGGCGGAACAGGTACGGGAGCTGCTCCTGTGGTTGCCGCTTGTGCAAGAGAAATCGGAGCGTTGACGGTCGGAGTTGTGACGAAACCATTTAAATTTGAAGGTCCGAAACGCAAAAAAAATGCCGATTTAGGAATTGAAAACCTCAAAAAAAATGTCGATACAATTATCACTATTCCAAATGACAGACTTCTTGATGTCGTCGATAAAAAAACTCCGATGACGAAAGCATTTCTGATTGCAGATGATATTTTGCGTCAAGGTGTCAAAGGAATTTCCGATTTAATTGCAGTACCCGGTCTCGTCAATTTGGATTTTGCAGACGTAAAATCGGTTATGAGCAATTCGGGTGCGGCATTAATGGGAATAGGAGAGGCATCAGGCGAAAATGCAACGGTTGAGGCAGTCAAAGCCGCGATAGATTCTCCTCTTCTTGAAAGAAATATTCAAGGCGCACGAGGAATTTTATTAAATATCATGGGAGCAACCGATCAACTCAGTATGATGGAAGTCAACGAGGCATCAACTACTGTTCAAGAGGCGGCGCATCCTGATGCAGAAATAATTTGGGGAGTAAGCGTTGATGAATCACTCGGCGATACTGTCAGCGTAACGGTAATTGCAACGAGATTTGATGATGAAAGTGCTCGCGATGAAGTCAGACCGAGTGTCCAGCCTCCTCAAAATATTATGCAGCCTCAGCAATCAGATCAGCCCGGAATTCCTTCTCAAACAAATAATAATTCACCGTTCGGAAATTTCGGACTCGGCGGAGGTTTCGGAAATAATCAAAATCAACAACAGACACCGGTTCAGCCAAAGACGACTGAAGACAGCGGCGGAGTTATCGACATTCCGACTTGGATGAAAGGTGGACGCAGATAGTTTTCAAAATAAAAAATCGCTCAATCTCAATCAAGAGACCAAGCGATAATTTTTTTTTGCTCAAAACTTTTTTTTATATCAATCAACCGCTGATTCTTCGAGCCGCAAAATCTCATCGTCAAATCTCGTTGACTCAAAATAAAAGGTCCGTCAACCAATACATCAACATAACTCAAAAAATTTTTTATTTCGTCGTGAGTGAAAAATTCATTTTTTAAAAATTTTTCATTGGTCAAATATTCGTAAGTGTAACCTGTATAACACCAAACATTTAATTTTAAATTCTTAGCTGCAATCGCAAACTCTGTTGACGCTTTTATTTGACAGAGCGGCTCGCCTCCCGTTAACGTTATTCCGCTTATCAATGGATTTTTTTTAAATTTTTCGGTGATTTGTTTCGTATTAAAAATATATCCGCCGTCAAAATCATGCGTTTTCGGATTATGACAGCCTTCACAGCGATGAGGACAGCCTTGAAGAAAAATTGCAAATCGGATTCCTTCACCGTCAACGAATGATTCATCAATACAATCTGCAATACGAACTTTCAATTTATTTCGCCTCTTCGTTTTTATTTTCAATCACTTTATTAATTGCGTCTATAACTTGCTGCGCCGATATTTTCTTTGAACATTCATAAACTTGATTCGTACCTTTGTATTTCGGACATTCAAAAATTTCTCTGGAATTGTAAGTCATATCATTAAAACAGCCGTTGCAGACGATATTATTAAAAATTCTGTACGGCGTTTCAAATTCACACCAAGCCTTAGAAATTCCGCTGATTAAAATGACGGGAATATCTGCCGACCATGCAAGCCATGATAAACCGCTGCCGAGTCCAATAAAAAAATCTGCGTATGCCAAAAGATTTATTCTTTCCATAAGCGGACGATTGCCTGTAAAATCTTCTGCACCTTTTGGAATTTTAACTGTATTTCCGTAATTCGTCTGCTCATTTTCTTTATCAATGCAAAGTACTCTATAACCAATTTTTTTGAGATAATCAACGACAATATTCCAGCCGTTCGGATTGAGCCAGGCCTTTGGAGTTCCCGACGCTTGCACTCCGATACAAACATAAGGTTTAAGAATTTTTCGCGGCTTCGTCGGAGTAAAAATAACTTTTTCGGCAGTTTTAATATTCCAGCCGAGCATTGAATGACCAAATTTCAACATCGGCAATGAGCGAATATTTTCGGTTGAAACGATCGGTTCCGAAAAATTTTGTCCGAGCATGTAAAATGTCGCGTAAGTATCATCTGAAATTTCATCGCGAATTTCAATATCCGGATAATAATTTTCTACGATTTCTTTCATATATTTCGGAACTGTGCAGGAAATTTTGCAGTTGAAAGTTTTTTTGAAAGCATTCATATACAAAAATAAAACTATATTATCACCTAACGTATTACTTGGGAACATGAAATGTATATTTTGTTCATGCGGATCGAATCTGTGATAAAAACAAATTTCTTCGTCAAGCGACAAAGTTATTTCCCAATGCACAAAAAATTTTTCTACCGAAATAAAAGTTGCTCCGTCAAAAATATCTTCATCTACGAAAATAAAATTACTTGTGTAATCGCTGATTTTAACGTGCCAATTACCTTTCGGAATTTGTAACCTCAAGCCGTCATTAAAATCAATCAATACATCGGAAATGCCGGTTTCTCCTAAAATATATTTTTTTGTTGCGTAATGTGATTCAAAAAAATTTAAATTGCCGAACATTTTTTTTGAAAAGCCGCCTGTTTCCGAACCGTAAAAAAATCTCAGCGGATATTTCACGTCAATCACCTCTCATTTATCTTATCAAATATAAAACTTACTTTCAAGCAGGAAAGTTTTTAATTAATGCAGAATTATTTTTTTATGAAAGAAAAAGATTTTGTTGAATTAATCGAAAATGCAGGCGGAAAAATTTATTTGGTCGGCGGTGCAGTTCGTGATAAATTTCGAGGAGTTGCGGCGCATGACAAAGATTATTGTGCAGTCGGAATTACTGAAGAAAATTTTTTGAAAGAAATTCCCAAAGCGTTCAAAGTCGGCAATTCGTTTCCGGTTTACAGAATTAAAATTGACGATAATTTTTGTGAAGTTGCATTTGCACGCCGCGAGAAAAAAACTTCATCAGGCTATCGCGGTTTTGAAACAATTTTTGATCCGTCAGTCACGATTGAAGAAGATTTATATCGACGTGATACAACAATCAATGCGATTGCGATTGATCTTTCAAACGGTAATGTGATTGATCCGTTTAACGGCGTTTCAGATATTAAAAGTAAAAAAATTCGTGCAGTCTCAAAACATTTCGTTGATGATCCCGTTCGTGCACTCAGAGCCGCAAGACAATCTGCACAATTTCGATTTGAAATAACCGACGAAACAATCATAGCGATGAATAAATGCGGCAAAGAACTTGCAAATGAACCGAGTGAAAGAATTTTTAATGAGTTGAAATTGGCATTGCAGACCGAAAAGCCGTCAATATTTTTCAGAAATCTTGAACGTGCGAAACTTTTAGAAATAATTTTTCCGGAGATACATCAGTTGATAGGAAAAATTCAGCCGACAGATTTTCATCCTGAAGGCGATGCATTTGAACACAGTATGAATATCGTTGATGAAGTTTCAAAAGTAAATTCCGATCCTAAAGTGAGATTTGCGGCACTCGTTCACGATCTCGGCAAAGGTACGACTCCGCTTGAAATGCTGCCTCATCATTACGGTCACGATTTGCGCGGCTTGAATGTTTTGAATGAATGGAATCAAAGAATGACTTTTCCGCGTGATTGGTTAAAAATTGCGAGATTTGCAATATCAAGACACATGCACGCACCTCTTTATAAAAAACTCGGCAAAATTGTTGACTTGATAATGAAAATTCCGACGGCAAAATTATCTTTCAAAGATTTTAACGACATAATTTTTGCAGATCATAAATCTTTGCCGATCTATCTTGAACATGCGGAAACAATTTACAATGAAATTTTGAAAATAAACGGTCGGGATTGTCCGAAAGAATTTGAACGCGAAAAAATCGGACAATGGATAAGAGCCGAGAGAATAAAAAAATATCAGGAAATAATTTCAAAATACAAAATTTAACGGAACGGAGGATTTTTTAAATGGACAGATTTATATTGCCTTATAAAGGAATTGCACCGAAAATTGCAAGCGGAGTATTCGTTGCACCTACAGCCTCTGTTGTCGGCGATGTAAAAATTGATACCGGTTCAAGTATTTGGTTCGGTTCAACCGTGCGCGGAGATTTTCAACCGATAACGATAGGAGCATATACGAATATTCAAGACAATACAACCATTCACGTTATGGGAGATACTCCGACAGAACTCGGCAATTATGTTACAGTCGGTCATAATTGTATTATTCATTGCCGCAGAATAGGAAATAATTGTTTGATCGGAATGGGTTCAATAATTTTGGGATATACCGAAATCGGAGACAACTGCATAATCGGAGCAGGAACTCTTATAACTCAGCATCGAAAAATTCCAAATAATTGCATGGTTTACGGAAATCCAGCAAAAATAATTCGTGCGATTCGTGATGATGAACTTGAAGCCCTCAGAGAATCCGCAATGCATTATTATGACTGTGCAAAAAATTATGACGTGGAATTTAGAAATGTATGAAAAAAATAAGCGAACCGATTTTTGGAACGCTTTTTTTTTTTTTATTTTATATGTCAATCAATCTTCTACGAAAGACAAAAGTTTTTCATCTTTGAGGAATTTCGATAATTTTTGAATACCACTCATCACATCGCGATAATGTTCGGGAGTCAATGATTGTGAACCGTCGGAAAGTGCTTTTGCAGGATTTGGATGAACTTCCATCATCAAGCCGTCAGCTCCTGCCGCAATCGCTGCAAGTGCCATAGGTTTAACCATTCTCCATTTTCCGGTGCCGTGAGAAGGATCAACTATTATCGGAAGATGTGAGAGATGTTTAATCGCCGCAACTGCGCTCATATCGAGAGTATTTCTCGTGTAAGTTTCATAAGTTCTGATTCCGCGTTCACAAAATACGACGTTGGGATTTCCTTCATTCATAATGTATTCGGCAGCGTTGAGCCATTCGTCCAATGTCGCTGCAAGTCCGCGTTTCAAGAGTACAGGTTTGCCGCATTTTCCGACTTCTTTCAACAAGCCGAAATTCTGCATATTTCTTGCGCCGATTTGTAACATGTCTGCATAAGCCGCAACTTTTTCAATCGCCTCTACCGTTGTGACTTCCGTGACGATTTTTAATCCTGTCTTTTCTCTCGCCTCTGCCAAATATTTTAAGCCTTCTTCTTCAAGTCCTTGAAATGAATACGGTGAAGTTCTCGGTTTATACGCTCCGCCTCTCAAAAATTGTGCGCCGCCTGCTTTTATAATTTCTGCAGCCTCCATTAATTGTTCTCGTGATTCGACTGCACAAGGTCCGGCCATGATTATCGGTTCATCTCCGCCGATTTCAATTCCGCTTACATTTATTATGCTTGATTGCGGATGAAATTCTCGGCTTGCAAGTTTATAACTTTTTGAAATTGATACCGAATGATCTACTCCTTGCATTGCGTCAACAGGAATTGATGCCATCTTCGTTTTGTCGCCTATGACACCGATTATTTTTTGTTGCGCACCTTCCATTATTTTTGCGTCCAGTCCAACACCTTTAATCACCTCTACGACTTCACTTATATTTTGCTGAGTTGCCTCAGGACTCATTATTATAACCATGAAAATTGCTCCTTAAAATTTTTTTGATTTTTGTAACCTGCGCAACATTTTACTATTAAAATGAAAAATGTCAATGTATACATATCAGTTTTTAATAATTCGACAGCATCGCATTTGGTTTTTTCCGCAAATCCTTTTAATATCTTTCGCCTTTTGTCCGTATTCGTCAAGCAATTCAAAAATATATTTCATAACCGAATCGACGGAAATTTTTTTCATGCAAGCCATATTTTCATCTCCGATTCTCGGACAAATATGATTTCCGCACGGATGACAAGGTTCGGGAGATTGAATCAAAATATCTTTCTCGTCATAAGGATAAAATCCCGGTACAGGTGACGCACCGAACATTGTAACTATCGGAATATTTCGTGCAACTCCTATGTGCATCGGTCCCGAATCGGTCGTCAAAAACAAAACGCAGTTATCCAAAAATCCCGCTACTTGCCCAAGCGTTAATTTGCCCGTGAAAATTTTTGTTTTTTGATTGTCTTTGTGTTTCATTTTTTCAATGCACGAATTTACAATTTCAATATCCATTGGACCGCCGAGAAATGCTATCGAAAAATTTTTTTCAATCAATCTGTCCGCACATTCGGCAAAATATGAATCAATCCAACGTTTTGTAATCCAACTTGCACCGATATTGAACGCAATAACTTTGTCGTCCGATTTAAAATTATTTTTGAAAATATTCGTCGCCTCGTCTTCAATTTCTTTCGGAATCCACATTTCCAAACCGTCATCAAATATTTTTTCAATTCCGACTGCCTCTCTCAATACGTCGAAATGAGATTTAACTTGATGTTGACTGCCCGGAACATATTTTGTTTTAAATCCGTCTTTCAAATGTTGAGCTATTGAAGGATTGGGCATAACTTTATCAAAAAAAATTGAAAATCCCGGTTTTGAATAACCGACTGTTTTTTTTGCTCCGCTGAATGCCGCTATTGCCGATGCTCTTTCATTGCGATGAAGATTTATTACCAAATCAAAATTTTTTTTGCGAATTTTAAAAATAAATTTTATGAATGAAAAAAAATGATCGTCTGCGCCTTTTTTATCAATTAAAACACATTCATCAATATTTTTATTGTATGCAACCAAATCTGAAAGTTTTTTGTCGGCGAGCAATGCAATATACGATTCGGGAAAATTTTTTCTCAGAGTTCTCAAAGCCGGCGTGACCAACATTAAATCTCCGATGTGCATTAAATTTATCACGAGAATTTTTTTATACATCTTTAAATTTTTTCCTTTGTATTTTTTTTATGAATTTACAATTTAAACATTCGGCAAAAAAAACCTTTTAATTTTTTTTAAAATTTGCTATTATACTATTGCTATTTTGTTTGCAATTATGTAAAATGAAATAAAGCTGGAAGATGTTGGAAGGTGGCGGCAATGGAAAATAAAAGAAGAGATCTCAGACGACATATCAAAGCGGCGACAGATTGGTTGCAGCAGGCGGATCAATCCATCGAACGAGAAGAAGACGTTCAAGGCGATTTAAAATTAATGCTGGCGAAGGCTGAACTCAAAAATGCCGAAAAACATCAAAATCATTCGCTGTTAATAAAATTTCTTTCTATTGCAGCGGCTGTAATTATTTCATTCGTCGCCTTTCAAATAAAAGATTCTTCCGAAAAACTTCCTACATCTCAACAAAATTCAACGCCTTCAATCGAATTAAACAATCAATCTCTCGTCGTCTCTTCAAATTTATCCGGTCAGTCGGCAATTGATTCGGCAACAGATCAATATTTTGAAAGCAAAGAATTTGAAACCGTTCCGATTGATGAAATTGAAGAAGTTGAAGAATCAAAATCAAATGAAGTTGAAAATAATTTTGAAGTCGAAGATTTTTCTCAAAGTGAATCAAGATATGAACCGATTTTTGAGGAAGCTGAAATAAATTCGGAGCAAGTCATTCAAACACCTGTTCAACCTGACAGAATTGAATTTGAGTCAAAAACTCCGACAGAAGATATGCAAAAACTTATGCAATCAGCAGGACAAATACTGAGAGCAGAATAAATGGGAGGTAGATTTTGCTTGAATATTTTAAGCAAGTGGAGAAAAAGAAATTTTTTATTGAGTTGTGTAGTGGCGGCAGGCGGAATTTTTATTCCAAATAATGTTTCGGCTGAAGAAAATGACATTTATGTGTCGGCACCGTTTGAAAATTCAACTGACGGCGAAAAAAATGAAAATGAAAAAATCGAAGAAGCTGCAGAAAATCCGACGGCAGAAAAAATTGAAGAATCAACGAAAAATCAGTCGACTGAAAAAATTGAAGAATTAACCGAAAACAAGCCGACTGAAGAAGTTGAAAAATTATCTGAGAATCCGACAACTGAAAATATTGAAAATAAATCGGCAGAAACAAATGAAACGATTGAAACAAATAAACCGGCAGAAGATTTTTCAAAAATTGAAACAAATGAAAATGAGGCAGTCCACATGGGAGAGGACGCATCAGGCAGTCTGGCGGTTATGAACTATCTTAATAAATTTGAAGGCAAAACCATTGTCGATATTGTCTATGAAGGTTCAAGCGATCTGACATTGCCGACAGTAAAAGTTGCGGCTCAACAACATGTCGGTGATACATTTACAACAGAATCTTCAATGAAAGACATGGAATTTTTTATGAATACCGGATATTTTTATGATATTTATCCGAAAGTCGAAGAAGTTCCTGAAGGAGTAGTCGTCACATATCATTTGCTTGAAAATCCGATTTTGAAAGATATAGTAATCACAGGCAACACGATTGAAAAAACTGAAGACCTTGAAAGATTAATAACCTTGAGGCGCGGCGATGTATTAAACAGTGTCAGACTTCATGATAATATTACTGCAATTCAGGAAAGATACAGAGGAACAGGTTATGTCTTGATGAAAATTACTGATATAAATATGGATCAAGACGGAATTTTGACATTAAAAATTAATGAAGGAATTTTGGAAGGATACAAAGTGAAAGGCAACAAAAAAACAAAAGACAAAGTTATTCTTCGCGAGATGAGACAAAAACCCGGTGAAATTTTTAATGCGAATCTTGCACGTCGTTCAATGCAGCGTGTAAATAATTTAGGATTTTTTGAAGAAGTCAATGTTAAGATGAATCCGGGCGTTGAACCGAATGCAATCGTAATGGAAATTGATGTAAAAGAAAAAAGAACGGGAACATTTGGAGTCGGAGCAGGTTACAGCAGTGAAGACGGAATAATCGGAATGGTAAGCGTGGCAGATACAAATTTTCGAGGAACAGGTGATGCAGTAAATCTTACTTTTGAAGTGAGCGGTGATGATGAAGATGCACGCGGAGTAACTTTCAGTTATCGTCATCCATGGATGGACAGCAAAGAAACTGCAGGAACATTTAAATTTTATAATCGAACTTATGAATATGACGATTATAATGAAGATGGACGTTTGAAAGAAGAATACATGAGAAGATACACCGGAGGAGAAATTACACTTGGAAGACCGGTCAGTGAATATTCGACAAATTATATAACTTTAAGAAACAGAAAAGATTCATATATCAAACATGTATCAAGCGGAAAATCGGGAGACAGAAGCGGAGCAGAAGGAGCATCATGGAGAAGAAATAATTTCGGAACGACACGCAGTATAACTTTGGAACATGTAACCGACACGAGAGACAATATTTATAATCCGACTAAAGGTAATCGAGTAAATTTATCAAGTGAATTTGGAGGAGTATTCGGAGGAGATTTTACATTTCAAAAATTCAGCATTGAACATCAAAGATTTATGAAAGCAGGTCATGCACAAGTATGGGCCTTTAGAGCAAAAGGTGGAATTGGATTCGGAGATATTTCGGAATTTAATCAGTTCAGAATTGGAGGACAAGATACATTGAGAGGTTATCGTGACGATCAATTTCGCGGTGACAGAATGATTCTCGGTACTCTTGAATACAGGTTTCCGTTGATTTCAAAAGTTCAAGGAGCAATTTTTACTGATTGGGGAACTGCTTGGGACGACGGATTTCATCCCGATGAATTTCATGGCAGTATAGGTTTCGGTTTATCACTCAATACTCCGCTCGGTCCGCTGCGTTTTGATTACGGTCGCGGCAGTCAAGGCGGAAGAATGCACTTCAGCGTCGGCGGTGCTTTCTGATTTATTTGGAGTTTTTTTGATGATTCCTTTAAAAAAATTGCGTTTGGCAAATCCTCTTTTTAAAATGAGAATTGCCGAGCGCAAAATTTGTTATTTGAATTTAATATTTTCATTTTTATTGATAATTTTTTCGATAAATTCGGCAAATGCGGCTGAAAGAATTGAAACTGTCGAATCAAATGTTACTTCAGAAAATTTTTTGCCGGCTGCAGTTCGTGATCGAATGGAAGAATCCGTTTCGGCGATCGGCAGTCAATTAATTATGGGACATGAATTGCCTTTAAGTGATGATTGGCGAAAATCTCAAGAAAATACAGTTCAGATGGTTTTTGATAAAATTTTGGTCGGTTACACGGTCAAAAATGTTTCAATTCAAATAAAAAATTCAACGGCAGTCATCAATGTAAATCTTTTGGCTTGGACTGATACGATAAAAAAAATTCAAGTCAATGCAAATATTGAAGGAATGCCGGAAGAATTGGAAGAACTGGCAATAAATGATTTGGCATCGATTGACGAAGTTTTTACCGATTGTCTGCAAGATTTGCCGATAGCCGCGACTGATTGGACGAACGGAATTTTAAAACGCCGGCTTAATAAATTTATGGAAGAATCATTGCCAGAATTCAGAGCGGATTTTGATTTAAAAATAAAAAATGAAAATAATATTTCGACTGCAACGATTGATTTAAATGTATATCCGAGATTGCCTGTCGTGCGAATAATAAGCCTGAGCATGAGATCGGATACAATTCCGAATGTTGCGCTTGTAACTCATCGTACATTTATGGAAAATAAAGTCAATATTTTGGTAGGAGTGCCGGTAGCATTCATAAATCGACATAAAGAAGAAATTGAAAAAATGTTGACGAAACCGCTTGATGAACAAAAAGATTTTCGCGCACTCAAAATGAAAAGCGTCGTAAATTTGGAGGCGGCTGAAAAAATGGAAGTTATGATTCGCAGCGATTCGACATGTTACAAAATGAGAGCATCGGGCTGGGTTGATGTCGGACGTGACGGAAAGGCGAATGACGATATTTTATTCAGGCTTCATGTCGGACGGAAAATTTCAAAATTGGACGAAGGCTTTCTTCAAACGGATATTAAACCGCAAGATATTAAAATGGATTGGGCATTGGGTTATTCTCGAAATATTTTTTCAAATACAAATGTTTCGATCAGATACAATTTTACTGACGATGAATTTATTGCAAATTTGGAATACGAATTTTTAAAAAATTGGCTTGCGCGTTATGAAAGGAAATTTAAAGATAACGGAAAAGAGGCGGCAATCCGATACAAACTGCATGATTTTTTAAGTGTGGAGTGGGCAGTTGACAGACATGAAAGCTGGCTGAGATTTATCGGCAATTTTTAAAATAAAAAAATTTTTGAGGAGGAACATATTTTGGAAATCAATGAACTTTTAAAAAAAATTTGCAAGGCGGCAAGTGACAAAAAGGCAAAAGATATTGTAGTAATGAATATGAAAGGAATAATTTCATCGACGGATTATTTTATAATTTGTTCGGCGGCAACATCAACGCAAGTCAGAGCAATCGCTGACAATATTGAAGAACAGCTTGATGATGACGGAGTTCATTTTGATCATAAAGAAGGTTATCGCGAAGGGGAATGGGTTTTGCTCGATTACGGAGATGCGGTTGCTCATATTTTCAGAGATGAAAACCGTGAATATTATGCACTTGAGGAACTCTGGAGTAGTGCGGAAATTACGAGATACGAGGATTAAAAAATGTTGAAACCAATGACAACGGCAAAATTAAAAGCCGTAAGAAAATCCGAACTCGGAGTATTTTTAGATGCCGGAACGGGAAATACTTCAGATGATATTTTACTTCATAAACTTCAGCAGACATCAGAAGTCAAAATTGGTGATGAAGTGAACGTTTTTTTATATCTCGATCCGAAAAAAAGACTTACGGCAAGTATGAAAGTTCCTCAGATGAGAGAAGGACAAATTGCAAGAGTAAAAGTCATAAACAGCAGCAACGACGGGATTTTTTTGGAGGTCGGAGCTGAACGCGGAATATTTATGCCGTTCAAAGAAATGAAAGGAAAACCGCAGGTAGGAGATCTGATCTGGGCGAAACTTTATACGGACAAATCGGGACGACTTGCAATGACGATGAATGTTTCAGATGAAATGAGACGTGCGTCAAGACCTGCATCGGACGAATTAAAACGCGGCGACAAAATTACCGGCTCAATTTTTAATATTATTGATTCGGGAGCATTTTTGTTGAGCAATGAGAGAAATATCGTTTTTATATCGAAAAAAGAAATGACGAGAGAATTAAAAATCGGTGAAGAAATTACTGCTCGTGTGATGTTGATTCGAGACGACGGCAGAATAAGTGCGTCAATGCGTGAACAAAAAGAAAATGCTTTAATCTCGGATGCCGAAAAAATTCTTGAATTTATGAAAAAAAATAACGGCAGAATCAATGAGAAACTGTCGCCTGAAATTATTTATCAAACGTTTCGTATCAGCAAGGCAGCTTTTAAGCGTGCGCTCGGACATCTTTTCAAAGAGAAAAAAATTAAACGTTACGAAAATAATTTTGTTTTGAACGATTAATTTTTGTCTTCAATTCTCATAAGCATAAAGCAATAATCTGAAAGTCGATTCAAAAAAATTTCGTCAACTTTGTGAGTAGCCCCATTTTGTGCAAGCTCCATGAATTTCCTTTCGGCTCGACGTGTAATTGTTCTTGCCAAATCCAAAAATGCACCTGCCTGACTGTCTCCCGGAATTATGAACGCAGTCAATTTCGGAAGTGATGATTCCATTTCATCAATTTCTTTTTCAAGTTGTTTTACATGTTCATCTTTAATCAGCGGCGATTGATTGATACTTGCAAGATCAGCCATCAAAAGCGGCATTATTTTTTGCAAATTAAAAATTTTTTTCTTGACATCTTCATTTTTTGCAAAGGCTCTGCTGATTGCGAGTGCCGAATTTGCCTCGTCAATCGTTCCGTAAACTTGAACGCGCAACGAATTTTTTGAAACTCTTTCGCCGGTATAAAGTCCCGTCGTGCCGTCATCGCCTGTTTTCGTATAAACTCCCATTTAATTCACCTCAATCAAAAATTTCAATTTCGCTGAAAAAAATTGCAATCTCACGTTTGGCATTTTCGATACTGTCGGAGGCGTGAACTGCATTTTTTGTTACGCTTTCGGCAAAAAGTTTTCTGATTGTTCCTTCAGCCGCTTTTTCGGGATTGGTTGCGCCGTTTACTTCTCTGACTCTCGCTATTGCATTTTCTCCGCTCAAAACCATTGCGATCAACGGTTCAGCCGTCATAAATTTAACGAGATTTTCATAAAAAGGTTTTCCGATATGTTCGGCATAATGTTTCGCGGCAATTTTTTCAGTCATTTGCATTAATTTCATTGCCGAAATTTTAAATCCTTCGTTTTCATAATGTTTGATGATGTCGCCGATATATTTGTTTGCGATTGCATCCGGCTTAATCAATACCAAAGTTCTTTCCATAAATTTTACCTCACTTATTTTTTTGCAATGATA
>CAJOPN010000092.1 GCA_905236285.1 uncultured Selenomonadaceae bacterium
ACTTCCAGCTGTAACATAATATCTTTGTTTATGCAAATCTGAAAGCATTTGAATAAATCTTTTACTCATAAATGGTTACCTCTTAAAATTAATCACACATCGTCAGTGCCATAATTGCTTTTTGAACGTGCAGGCGATTTTCAGCCTCGTCAAAAATAACTTGAGCATTCTTTTCAAAAATTTCTTCAGTAATTTCTTCACCGCGATAAGCCGGCAGACAATGCAGAACTATTGCATCGGATTTTGCATGTTTCAGAAGTTCAGCATTGACTTGATACGGTGCAAAAATTTTTTTCCTTTGATCGTGTTCGGATTCCTGCCCCATACTTGCCCATGTGTCAGTTGCAATTATATCTGCACCTTCAACGGCTTTAATCGGGTCTTTCATTATATCAATTTCTGCTCCGGTATCTTCAGCATCGGCAATCGCATTCATAATTATGTGACTGTCAGGTCTATAATCGTCAGGCGTTGCAATGCTTATATTCATTCCGACTTTTGCCGCTCCGTAAAGATAAGAATGAGCCATATTATTGCCGTCACCAACATATGCCATTTTCAAATTAACCATATTTTTGCCTTTGTGTTCTCTGATTGTCAATAAATCCGTCAAAACTTGACAAGGATGAAGTAAATCAGTCAAGCCGTTGATTACAGGAATATCAGCGTATTTTGCAAGTTCTTCAACTCTTTCATGTCCGAAAGTACGAATCATAATTCCGTCAAGATAACGGCTTAAAACTCTTGCAGTATCTTTAATCGGTTCACCGCGTCCAAGCTGCAAATCTTTACTTGAAAGAAATAACGCATGTCCGCCGAGTTGATACATTCCCGTTTCAAATGAAACTCTGGTTCTCGTCGAAGATTTTTCAAAAATCATTCCGAGTGTTTTGCCTTTGAGAATTTTATGTTCAATTCCATTTTTTTGTTTTGATTTTAATTCTTCAGCGAATTTTAAAATTTCTTCAACTTCATCGACGCTGAGAGAATGAATCGACAATAAATCTTTGCCTTTGAGCAATTTACATCAACCTTTCAATCTTCCAAAAAATTTTTAAAATTTGATTCGACATTTTAGCACAATTTTAAGAAAATTTCAACGGCGCATCTTGCAATTGTTAAATTTTCATTACAATGTTAAAAAATATCAGAAATTTTTAAAAATACTTGACAGTCGTTTCTTTTTTTAATAATATTTTACTAAATTTTTTGGAGGTAAAGTATATGAAAAAAAAGTTACAAAAGTCATTATCAAAACTGCTCATTTTTTTTATTTTTCTTTTTTTGATTTCATCTTCGACCGTCTCGGCAGAACAAGCCGCCGCCGAGCAATATCGTCAAATGTTCAAAAATGGTAATTTTTATGTTGAATATAAACTTACTGAATTTTATCCAAAAATCAATTTTAATACACCGTTTGAATCGATAACTAAACAACTGAGAGAGCAAAGAGTTTATGAGTCAGATCAATCGGGTTGGGGATGGTTATTCGGTCATAAACATGAAGATAATTTTAAATTCATTGCCGGACAAAATGGCAAACGGATTAAATCCACTTTGAAGTCAAAATTTCCTGCTGCAATGTATCAAGATGGAAAATATTATCGTTGCTGGATTGATTTTTCAGTAAAACCGAAAAAAAATAAATATCCTCAAAAAATGATCGTATTGTCAGAAAGTGAAATCAATTCACCTTTTTTAAATCCTTATCAACAATGGAAAGATATAAAAAAAGATTTATCATTGCCGGAAGAATTGGCTGTATTTTATTGGGATGAACCTTATCGTAAAGATCTTGATAAAACATCGGCTCCAAAATATAACGGAAGTTCAACCAGAACGATTGACAAGCAAGATTATGAATGTGATCAATATGTTAGTTATATCAGCAGTCTTACAAATTCAAATATTGCTATGGAAGCTTATAACATGCTTTATCAAAACGGTCAACTGGTAAAAATTCAAAAATATTTCATTCGCAACGGTAAAGAAACATTAGTTAGTGAAATGGATATAAAAACCATTTCTTCGCAAGTTCCCGAAAGTGCTTTTGCGATCAAAAAGAAAGTAAAAGTTTATGCCGGAAATATCGGTGATATGAATGATTTATTAGAAAAAGAAGTGTTGGTTGAAACTATGGGAGGCAACGATTAAATGAAGTTCAAAGTTATTATTGTTTTAATCGTCGGGATTATGATGTCCGTAACTGTTGCTGATGCGGCTAAATTTGAAATTTATCGTGAAGCTCTGCGTAATAAAAGTTTTACGATAGAATATGAAATTGTTCAGCCGCCGGTCAGAAACGCAAATAAATTTGCAATAATCTATGAAGACGAATTAATTGATTATGAAAATATTATTCTTGATAGTCAACCACATAACGGCATTGTAATTGAAAATGGTGAAGACAGTTATTCGGAAATAGTTTACGGAGCTCGTCAAGTGAGGTACAAACAGTCTTTCGGACAAGGAGGCAGAGTTAAAACTTTAGATGTCGGCGAAAACGGAATTTGCAATTTAACGAAAAACGGCGAGAGATTTACTTTTTATTATGATGTAAAAGACGGTCAAAAAAAATATTACGGCGGTTACAATGGTTTCTTTAAGAGCCAAAAAGTAAAAGCAAAAGAAGATAATGCAGAAGTGAAAGGCGTGACAGTCGATCCTTATCAAGCTATGATTGACGAATATAATTACGGCACACCTGCTCTCAGTCAGGCACTTGCTGCGATTATTCCGCCTGAAAGAGTAATTGTGACATTAAACACTCCAATTTACAAATTTGTTCGCAGCGGAACATTAAACGGCGGCTTAACTTATGAAGATTTTTCGGCTGAAAATAACGATACTTTTTACGCATTGAGATATTACTTCAAAGGCTCGGACATGGTTAAGATTGCAGCAGTCAGCTATCGCAGAGAAGGTAACAGTATAAGTAATTACAAAAAATCAATAGTTGAAATAATAAAATTTTCAACAACACCAGATGAGAGTTACTTTTCATTGCCTTCAAGTTTGAAAGATGTAACCGAAAGAAATAATGAGGAAGGTAAAAAATGAAAAAATTTATTTCAATTTTAACATTGACGTTGACTTTAATGATAATTAATTTAACTTCAGTTTTTGCAGCCGATGCTCCAAATTGCATCTTGATAAAATTTTCAAATGATACGAGATTCAGAAATATTGATTCAGCTTCCGTACTGTCCGATCTTGTTCTTGAAAAGATGCTTGAAACCGGCAAATTTAATTTAAGTGAGACAAATCCCATTGATGAAAGCATAGAGGCAATGCTTTATGATGAAAAAATGCGTGAAATTTTGAGTGTCCAGTCTGAAATTAACAGAGGAAATTTTACTCCGCTGTTTGAAGGTCCGGCATTTGATGAAAGCAAAGTTCAAACCATCGCAACGTCTCAAGTAGGACAGATTGTCAGTCCGTCAATTACTTCACAAATAGGCAGACAACATAATGCAAAATATTTGATTCAAGGCACGATAATTAATATGGGGCAAGGCGATTGGATGGACGAAGATGTTGAAAATGTTGCACGTTCTGCCAGTATGTTAAACCTCTTCTCGAAAGCTTCGAGTTTGATTCCATTTGGAGGAATTTTATCGTCAGTAGGCGTGAATGAAGTAAGTATTGGTGTTCAAACCGATTTAAGAATAATTGAGGCATCTACCGGAAAAGTAATCTGGCGAAAAATTGTTCTCGGAAAATCCCAAAAAACACAAGAAAAAATCGGAATGCTTACGGCCGGCAGTTCAAAATTGGATTCAAACATGTACGAAGAAGCAATGGAAGATGCCGCTCAAAAAATTGTTGAAGCCATGACAAGTGATCATATGTTATATATGGTTCGTAATTGAATTTTTTAAATAAGTTATGAAAAAAATTTTAATTTTTCTTTTGGTGATTTTTAATGGTTCTTCATCTGAGGCAACAATTATGAATAAAAATGCAAGGGTTGCCGTTATGGATATGGGAACACATGAAGGTGTATCGGATCCCGATTTTGATTTGTTAAACGCGGAACAATCTTCAAGCGAATACATAATTCAACAGCTTATGAAAAGCAAATACTTTACTTTGATCGATAAAGATGTTATCAGCAATAAATTGAAAACTGCAAATATAAAAATTACGGGTCTTATACCTCCGAATACTGCCAAGCAAATCGGAGAACTGTTGAATGTTGATTACATAATTTACGGCAATGTTGTCAATGTCGGTCTCGATGAAGCTGCTGAAGGTATTGTGAGAATCAGGACCGTAAAGTCTAATCTTGTTATTCGTATCATGGACGTTAAAACAGGAAAAATTTTAATGGCGGCAAAGGGTGAAGGCAAATCAAAAAGTGCTTCTGTTCTTGAAGATATAAAATTTTTCGTGATCGGCACAATCAAAGTAAGTCAAACGAGCGTACACAATGCTTTGCAAAAAGCAGCATTTCAATCAGTTGATGTTTTAATTGAAAGACTTTTCGGTAAATCGAATTGACTTTATTAAAAAAAAATTTTATCGAAATAAAATTTGCTGTTAAAAAAATTTTGATATTTTTAAAAAATTTTTCTTGACTTATAGAAAGTTAAAGTATATAATTGCATTGTTGTTGACGGCAAATAATTTTGTCGGATACGTGAAACGGCCCGGTAGTTTAGTTGGTTAGAATGCCGCCCTGTCACGGCGGAGGTCGTCAGTTCAAGTCTGATCCGGGTCGCCATTATGAGGCGATGTCGCCAAGTGGTAAGGCCGAGGTCTGCAAAACCTCTATCCCCGGTTCGATTCCGGGTGTCGCCTCCAAATTTTTTGTGAATAATGGCACTGCGTCAGGTGGTGTCTATTAATTTTGACAGATAGGATTTGCTTATCTTATGATTTTTGAAAGTCTGTCCAATAGTTTGCAGGAAGCTTTTAGAAAACTCCGCAGTCATGGAAAATTAACTGAAGAAGATATTGATAAGGCTATGCGTGATGTGCGTATGGCGTTGCTTTCGGCTGATGTCAATTATAAAATCGTTCGTCAATTTGAAAAAAATGTTAAAGAACGTGCGCTGGGTGAAGATGTTTTGGATACGTTGACACCTGCACAAGCCGTAATAAAAATTGTTGACGAAGAATTAACTCAGTTGATGGGAGGCAAAGAAAGCCGTTTAAATATTTCTTCTAAACCGCCGACAATTATTCTCATGGTCGGATTGCAAGGTTCGGGAAAAACAACTTCAGCAGGAAAATTGGCATTGTCTCTGAGAAAACAAGGAAAGCAGCCCGTATTAGTTGCTGCTGATATTTATCGTCCCGCTGCAATAAAACAACTTCAAGTCGTCGGAAAAAATGTTGACGTTCCCGTTTTTACCGAAGACATAAAAGACGCGGTAAAGATCTCCGAAGATTCAATAGCTTATGCAAATTCTCATGCAAAAGACGTTGTAATAATTGATACTGCCGGTCGTTTGCAGATTGACGAAAAATTAATGCAGGAATTGAAAGACATTAAGTCAAAAGTAAATCCGCATGAAATACTTCTCGTCATAGATTCAATGCTTGGACAAGAAGCGGTAAATGTCGCGCAAACTTTCCATGAGACGCTTGAAGTCAACGGAATAGTTTTGACGAAATTGGACGGCGATGCAAGAGGCGGAGCGGCACTTTCAGTTAAAGCAGCAACAGGTTGTCCGATAAAATTTGTCGGAATGGGTGAAAAACTTGAACCGCTTGAAGTATTTCATCCCGACAGAATGGCATCAAGAATTTTGGGAATGGGTGATGTACTTTCACTCATTGAAAAAGCTCAATCGACAATCGACGCTCAAACTGCCGAAAAGATGGTTAAAAAAATCAGAAATGAGGAATTTACACTCGCTGATTTTTTAGAGCAACTGCAACAAGTTAAAAAACTCGGCTCGTTAAACGATATTCTTGGAATGATACCGGGATTGAGTAGTCTCAAAAAGAAACTCGGCGGCGTTGATCTTGATCTCGACGGCAAAGAAGTCAAACATATGGAAGCAATTATTTTATCAATGACTCCGAAAGAACGCGAAAATGTCGACATGATTGATGCAAAACGCCGAAAAAGAATTGCAATGGGCAGCGGAACTCGTGTTCAAGATGTCAATCGTTTGTTGAAACAATTCAATGAAATGAAAAAAATGATGAGGAAATTAAAAAATCAGCAGAATCAACAACAGGCGAAAAAAGTTAAGGGAAAGAAATCAAAAAAAGTTAAAACAAATAAAAAAGTTCCGTTTATCGGCGATTTGCTCGGAAAATTTCCTTTCATGAAAAAATAATTTTTTAAAAATTTAATTTTGAGCTTGTAATTTATTGAAAATTGTTTTATAATCTTAAAGATTTATTGATTGGAAGGTGGTGAAAGAATGGTAAAAATCAGACTTACGAGATTGGGTGCGAAAAAGAAACCGTTTTATCGCATTGTTGTTGCAGACAGTCGTTCACCGCGTGATGGACGTTTTATTGAAATAGTTGGTAATTATGATCCTTTACAAAAACCGGCATTAGTCAACGTAGATGAAGAAAAAGTTATCAACTGGGTTTTGAAAGGTGCTCAGCCTACCGACACGGTTCGTTCACTTTTAAGTCAAAAGGGTATTATGGCAAAAATTGACGCTGCCAGAAAATCCAAATAATAACTATTGAAATATGAAAAGAGGAAATTGTTATGAAGGAACTCGTTAAAACAATAGCTTCAGCATTGGTTGCAAATCCTGATGCGGTTGAAGTTGAAGAACAAGTTGATGAAGACAGAAGTATTATTAAACTTCACGTTGCACAGGAAGATATGGGTCGTGTCATTGGTAAGCAAGGACGTATCGCAAAGGCAATTCGTACGATCGTCAAGGCTACCGCTACGCGTGAGAACAAAAAAGTTTCCGTTGATATTGAATAATAGTTTTACGGCGGTTGAGCTTAATCGGAGCTTAACCGTTTTTTTTCAACTTTTTTAGCTTTTGAAAGGAGTATTTTTTATGGACAGCATAACGGTACAAGTGCCGGTTACAATCAAGGCAAAATTGACAGAAAAACTCAGAGAAAGAATCCTTGATGGCATGAAAAAAGACCTTGAAGAAGTTGAACTTGAAATAAAACAGCTCAACATTCAACAAGATCGTGCATTGCAGGAACAAGGTGACACCCCTCAGAAAGAATCAGCCATTCGCAGATATTTCGGACAAGAACTCGGTAAACGTCAACAATTTCATAGTGAAGTTTCAGAGCGAAAGGAAAAAATTGAGAAATTGGCACTCGGTGCAGAAATCGTTCAGGGCGAACTTAAAAGAACAGTTGAAATAAAAGTCGGCGACGATATGCGCGAAATTATGAATTATGAAATTTTGGTTGAGGATGATAAAATTATTGCAA
>CAJOPN010000093.1 GCA_905236285.1 uncultured Selenomonadaceae bacterium
ACAAGTCCGCCGCTCATTCCAGCAATGCCGTCAATTTCAGTTGCCGCAAGACCTGCAATAATGCTTACAACTTCATCAGCAATTTTCACACTGCCGAGACCTGAGTCACTTTTCAACAATTCTTTCTCTTCCATAGTGAGGAAACCTCCTTCAAATTTTAAAATCTGTTTTTACCTTTGCGAATTATTCAATGCGCCGAAAAAAATTCCTGCAAAAAACTTTTTTCTAAATGCAGAAATATTTTCATGCAAAAAATCTCCGACAAAATTTCCTGCCGGAGTTAATTTTTTTTATTTTTTACCAAGCATAACGCCAAACATTATATTCAACAGGTGTGTGATAAGAATGAACTTGCGCTCTGTAGCCGTCCGAATTTGTAAAATAAAAACCACTGTAATCTTGCCTGAAAGTGTAATCGATATAGTAAGGTCTGCCTGAAGGATAACAAACTACCGTACAACTAAATCCGCCACGAAAATATGAAAGAGTTTCTGTCATTAAATAGGCTCGCAAACCTGTTGCAGGATAAATTCCTACATCGTGATTGTAAGCCTTTGCAAAATTATTTTGTTCGCATATAAAAATTATTGTAATCGCCAGCAACATTACGCTAAAAAATTTTTTCATATAAATCAACTTCAAAAATTTTTAAAAAATTTCACAGTGCAAAATTTTTTAAAGTACAGTTCCTGCAGAAAATATGTACAAACCTATGCTGTCATCTCTGAAACTGATAATTTCACCGTGACCAATATCTAAATTTCTTCTGCGTGAAAATTTATTTCTGTACACATTTTCAAAATCTGCCATTAAATTTTTTGCAGACAGTCCTGACCTGTCAAATTTCCTGTCACCGTAAGAATAAATTTTTATTCCTGTCACAACTCCGCCATAAACTGAAACTTCTAAACCAAAATTTTTATATTTCCAAATCCAATCTGTGAAAAATCTATCGAAATGTTCTTTGCTTGAAGGTTCTCCATAAATTTTTAAAACTTCATTTTGATTCATTCCAATATAAATTCCGCCAATTGATTCAAAATAGCGAGGATTTTTATTTCTTCTTAAAGCATAAACATTATTTTTATCTGTCCAATTCATCATAAGCATTTCATGGTCAGAATATTTTTCATAACTTCCTGTATGAGCAACCTCAATATCTTTATAATGGTTTCCTTCGTTAATTCTAATTTTATACATAGCTGCAGTATCTCCAACATATCCTACAGACAAAATTGGACATCCGTTAAGTTTATAATCATTGCTGATTGTTAAAACTAAATCGCCTTTTGCATTGTACCAATTACCGACAATATCTTTTAATTCTGTTACAGAAACTGAATTATAATCAATCGCTGAAACTTTTGAAGGAATAATTATAACAATCGCCAGCAAAAAAATTTTAAAAAAATCTAACAAATTTTTCATAAAAATTTCCTCCAATCAATTATAAAAATTCATCCTATACGCCGCGCGGAAAAGTGCATTTGCACGATTTTTATAGTATTCTCCTTCAAGACCTTCTACAGTATCATTTACCCAGTGTCCATTTTCAAAATGAAAAGTTTCTTTTGTGTACCAATTATATCTGATTGAAATTTTTTCACGAGTCTCAGAAATTATTTTTTTACCACCGATTACAACTTCTGTAGCTGAAATTTGATAATGTGGCGGATTATATTCTTGAATTTCAATACTTGGCAAGTACCAATAATGAAAATATCCTCCGCTACCCCAAGCACCAAAAAGAACATAGTTTGAATCATTGTCATAATATCTGGCAAAACAAAAATTTATTGACAAAACGCAAATTACAAATACTGCCACAGACAAAAATTTTTTCATCTTTTATAACCTCCATATAAATTTGTTATTTTTGATTTTTCAATGTAACAAAAAAATTTCCTGCAAAAAAACTTTTTAAACTTGCAAAAGTTATTTCAGATTTCTATAATAACTGCAGAAAAAATTTTTTAAAATTAAGGAGCGATTTTAATGGGATTGATTAAAGCGGCTTTGAGTGCGGCAGG
>CAJOPN010000094.1 GCA_905236285.1 uncultured Selenomonadaceae bacterium
GTCGGCTTTCTTTTTAATGAAAATTCTCGCAGAAAAATTCGTTTTGCAATTTTTTTGACTGATATGATCTTGATTGCAATCTGTATACTCGGAGTGACTCGACGAATTGAATTTTCAAATACTGCGATTGAAATTTTCGGAGATTTGATGACGATAATTTTCATGTCTCAATTAATTTGCATTGCGATTGTAATTTTCGCGCTGATTATTCGCGGTGTGTATCGTCTTTTAAATAAGCCTGCTCCTTTTAGTCGTGAACGCCGCAGAATTTTGGCTTACAGTTTATTTTATCCTGTTTATTCATTTGTCACCGCTGTTTATTCCAATCAAATTGAAAGAAATGATCTCGTCGATAATTTTTATGACATTCCGATTAAAAATCTTCCTTCGGATTTGATTAATTTAAAAATCGCTCAAATAAGTGATATTCATCTTGGCGCATTTTATTCACTTGAAAAACTTGAAAAAATGTTAAATCGAATCGTCGATGCAAAGCCTGATTTTTTGGCAATAACAGGCGATATTTTTGACAGCGTTGAAATTAATGACGAGGCAATTAAATTGGTCGATTCTTTCTGTGATAAATTTAAATACGGAATTTTTTATTGTCACGGCAATCACGAACATCATCGCGGAATTGCACCTATTGAAAAAAATCTTGCTCAAACAAAAATTCATTGGCTCGTCAATCAATCTCAACCTCTCAATCAAAATTCAAAATTATATATCGTCGGCGTTGATTATCCGATGGGTGCTCCCGTTATGAAAGCGAAAGACGAAATCGAACAGGAAAATTTCAACAAACTCAAGCATGAATTTTTATCGAAAGCAGTGGAAAATGTTCCGAAAGATTCAATTTGCATTTTGCTTGCTCATCATCCCGAATTTATTGATGATGCCGCTGAATTTAATATTCCGCTGACTTTGAGCGGACACACTCACGGATCTCAAATCGGATTTTTCGGCGTGCCGTTGTTTCCAGTTTTTAAATATACTCGAGGAATGTTTCAACACGGAAATTGTTACGGCTATGTTCATGTCGGCAACGGTTCCTGGTTTCCTTTCAGATTGGGTTGTCCGCCCGAAATAGCTTATTTTACATTGAAGAATTTGCAGGAATAATTTTTTTTTTATCGAATCTCAAAGTCATGTTTCAAAAATATTTATGGGAGAGATTATTTTAATGAGAAGTGACATAGTAAAAAAAGGTGCAACTCGTTGTGCGCATCGTTCATTATTTCATGCAAACGGTTTTGGTCCTGATGAATTGAGCAGACCTTTAATCGGTGTTTGCAATTCTTTTAATGAAATTATTCCGGGACATATGCATTTAAAATCAATTACTGAAGCGGCAAAATTGGGAATTGCGGCAGCGGGAGGAACTCCGATTGAATTTCCTGCGATCGGTGTTTGTGACGGTATCGCAATGGGACATACAGGAATGAAATATTCATTGGCAAGTCGTGAATTGATTGCAGATTCTATTGAAGCTGTGACTATGGCATCAGGTTTTGATGCTCTCGTTTTGATTCCGAATTGTGATAAAGTTGTTCCAGGTATGTTAATGGCAGCGGCTCGTTTAAATATTCCTTCGATAATTGTCAGCGGCGGTCCGATGCTCGCAGGTCGTCTCAATGGAAAAGATATTAGTGTAAGTCAAGCATTTGAAGCGGCAGGAAAATTTGCGGCAGGTCAAATGACTTCGGAAGAAATGACCAATCTTGAAAAACATGCCTGTCCCGGTTGCGGCTCATGTGCAGGACTTTTTACTGCAAACACTATGAATTCACTTGCTGAGGCTCTCGGTATGGCTTTACCGGGCAACGGAACTATTCCTGCGGCTTACAACGGTGCAAGATTAATTCTCGCCAAACTTGCAGGCAAAGTTATTATTGAAATGCTTAAAAAAGATATTAAACCTCGTGATATTTTAACTCGAAAAGCTTTTGAAAATGCAATTACAGTTGACATGGGAATAGGCGGTTCATCAAATACAGTTTTACATTTAACGGCGATTGCTCACGAAGCAGGCATTGAAATTCCCGCACTTTTGTTTGATGAAATAAGTCGCCGCACTCCATATATTACAAAACTTTCACCGGCAGGACATCATCACATGCAGGACCTTGACGAGGCAGGCGGAATTACTGCAGTTATGCACGAACTCGCAAAGAAAAATTTGATTCATCTTGACGCATTAACGGTTACAGGTACGGTTGCCGAAAGAATTGAAGGCGCAGAAATTGAACGTGCCGATGTAATTCACAGCGTCGACAATCCCTATCGTGCAACAGGCGGAATTGCAATTTTACAAGGCAATCTTTGTCCCGATTATGCCGTTGTAAAAGCCTCTGCTGTCGCTGAAGATATGCTTGTTTATAAAGGCAAGGCTAAATGTTTTGATTCCGAAGAAACTGCAATCAATGCAATTATGGCGAATGAAATTCATAATGGTGATGTTGTCGTAATTCGTTACGAAGGTCCGAAAGGAGGTCCCGGTATGCAGGAAATGTTAAATCCGACGGCGGCAATCACAGGCGCAGGTTTAAAAGTCGGTCTCATTACTGACGGACGTTTCAGCGGTGCAAGTCAAGGTGCATGTATCGGTCATATTTCACCTGAGGCGATGGAAGGCGGTCCGATTGCTTTAATTCAAGACGGCGATATTATTTCAATCGACATTCCAAATCGTAAACTTGAACTTGAAGTCAGCGATGATGAACTTGCAAAACGTAAAGCAAATTGGAAAAAACCTGAACCAAAAATTAAAACAGGTTATCTCGCACGTTACGCAAAACTTACCACTTCGGCATCAACAGGCGCAATTTTAAAAGATGACTGATAAAATTTCCGAAATGTATGCTCAAGCGACGAAATTTTCCGATGAACAAAATTTTGAAGACGCTCTAAAAATTTATGAAGAGTTATTTTCAGTTTTTAAATCCGTCCTCAGAGAAAACGATCCTTTGACGATCGGAGCAATGTATAACGTTTCATTGACTTTGAATCGAATGCATCGGCATGATGAGGCTATTCCGCTTGCAAAACGTGCTTTGAAATTATATGAAAAAACTTTCGGCGAGGAACATGAATATACTTTGAATGCAATGGACAACCTCGCCGTTGCATTTTATTTGACCGAACAATATAAAAAGGCTCTTCCGATCTATAAAAGAGTTGTAAAACTGCGAAAAAAAATATTCGGCGATGAGCATTGGTCTACTTTGAATGATATGAATAATTTATCTGATACAATTAAACATTTAAAAAAATGATTGGGAATGATTTAAATTTATGAATTGGAGAGAAAATTTCTCGAATGAATTAAAAAATTTTTTAAGGACGGATCAATTTATTTTTGATGCGCCGATGAATGAGCATACAACTTTTAAAATCGGCGGTGCGGCTGATGTTCTAATTTTTCCTTCGACGATTGAAGAAGTCATAAAAATTTTGAAAATCATTAATGAAAATGAAATTCCGCTGACAATTCTCGGCAACGGTTCAAATGTCCTCGTTCGTGATAAAGGTATTCGCGGAGCTGTAATTAAATTCAACGGCAAATTTGCGAAAATTAAATGCGTCGAAAATAGATTAATTGTCGGAGCAGGTGCAAAATTAAAAGACGTTTCAAATTTTGCGGCAGAAAATTCTTTGACGGGACTTGAATTTGCAGTCGGAATTCCCGGAAGTATCGGCGGAGCAGTTTATATGAATGCAGGAGCTTACGGCGGAGAAATGAAAAATGTCATCTCAAAAGTTCGTGCTGTAAGCCGTTCGGGTGATTTGACAGAATTTGATTCCAATGCTCTCGAACTCGATTATCGCAGAAGTATTTTTCAACTCAACGGTTACGCTATTTGTGAAATTGAATTACAGCTTGAAAAAGGAAATAAGGACGAAATTTTTTCTGCGATGGAAGATTTTACAAGCCGCCGCGAAAAAAAACAACCACTTGAATATCCGTCGGCAGGTTCTACTTTTAAACGTCCCGAAGGTTATTTTGCAGGAACTTTGATTGACAAAACCGGCTTAAAGGGTCTGCGTGTCGGTGATGCAATGGTTTCAACAAAACATGCGGGATTTGTCGTCAATGCAGGTCATGCTACTGCCGAAGACGTTTTAAAATTAATTGAGGAAGTCAAAAAAAGAGTTTACGAGGCTCACGGAGTTATATTAAATCCTGAAGTCCGTATAATCGGAGAAAAATAAATCGAAAGGAAGATTTAATGGATTTCACAGAAGAATCTGTACAAAAAATTTTTGACGGATTAAATCCCAAACAGGTTGAGGCAGTTGAATTTCTTAACGGTCCTTTGTTGGTAATGGCGGGAGCAGGCAGCGGAAAAACTCGCGTGCTCACTTGTCGAATTGCAAATTTAATTGCTCACGGCGTAAAACCTTATCAAATTTTGGCGATAACTTTCACAAATAAGGCGGCCAATGAAATGAAAAGCCGTGCTGAAAAAATGATCGGGTCAACTGCAAAATCCGTTTGGCTCAGTACTTTTCATTCGTTTTGTGCAAAAATTTTAAGATTTGAGGCCGATTCGCTTGAACATCATAATCGAAATTTTTTAATTTACAGTTCCGGCGATTGCAAAACTTTGATCCGTGAAATTATAAAAGAACTTAAACTCGACGAAAAAAAATTTCTTGAATCACGTGTTCAATCGGAAATTTCAATGGCAAAAAATATGTTGATGAATGCCGAACAATATAAGGACGCTTTATTATATGCAACGGGAGATGTTGCTTTTGAAAAACAGGTTGCCGTTATTTATAAAATTTACGAAAAAAGACTTCGCGAATTAAATGCAATGGATTTTGATGATCTTTTAATGCTTACCGTGCAGTTGCTTGAAACCAATGAAAATATTCTTGAAAAATATCAGGAAAAATTTCGTTATATCTTGGTCGACGAGTATCAAGACACGAATGAAGCTCAATATAAAATTATGAAATATCTCGGCAACAAATATAAAAATGTCTGTGTCGTCGGTGATGCCGATCAATCAATTTACGGCTGGCGCGGTGCAGACATGAGAAATATTTTAAACTTTGAAAAAGATTATCCGAATGCAACGGTCATTAAACTTGAGCAAAATTATCGTTCGACAAAATTAATTTTAGACGCGGCAAATTCAGTTATCGAAAATAATGTTTTCCGCAAGCCCAAAGAACTTTGGACCGAAAATTCAAGAGGTGAAAAAATAAAAGTTTTTGAGGCATCATCTGCTTTTTTTGAGGCGGCGAAAATTGCGAATGAAATTAAAAATCTCAAAAATGAAGGCTTTAAATATAGAGATATTGCCTTACTTTATCGAATAAATTCTTTGTCGCGTGTACTTGAAGAATCCTTCTTGCATGCAGGTATTCCTTATGTAATAGTCGGCGGATTGAAATTCTATGATCGACTTGAAATCAAAAATATTTTGGCTTATCTGCGTTTGATTTATAATCCTCAAGATGATTTGAGTCTGCGAAGAATAATAAATGTGCCGCGTCGTGGAATCGGCTCGACTACCATTGCAAAACTTCAAAATTTCGCCGCTCAACATGATGTTTCAACTTTTGAAGTTATTGCAAATAATTGGTTGTTGAATCAAGTTGAAATTTATCCTAAAATCAAAAATTCGCTCAGAGAATTCGGCAGTTTTATTTTGAAATGCAAAGAAATGCAATATGATATGTCCATTGATAATTTGATAAATTATATTCTTGAAAAATCCGGATATATTGAAGAATTAAAAAATGATGTCAAATCAAAAGACGAATCGCGAATTGACAATCTTGAAGAATTTATAAATGTAGCAATCGAATTTGAAGAAAAAAATCCTGATGAGGCGACACTTGAAGGATTTTTAAATCATGTCGCTTTAATTTCAGATTTTGATGTCGTCGCCGAAGATAATGACAGAATTTCATTGATGACAGTTCATTCAGCCAAAGGTTTGGAATTTCCGATTGTATTTATCACCGGTTTTGAAGAAAATATTTTTCCTCATTCAAAAGCACTTGACAGCAGCAGCGAAATGGAAGAGGAACGCCGTGCCTGTTATGTTGCGATTACAAGAGCAGAAAAAAAACTTTATATAACTTATTCCGAAAGCCGAGCAATGTACGGAGGCGATCTTAAATTTAATGAGCCGTCGCGTTTTCTTGATGAAATTCCCAAAAGGCTTCGAGAAACTTACATACAAAGATCGGCTTTAAATCCCAATTTCGTTTTGGAAGGTTCGGAATCTGATTATATTGCACCGATTATAAAAGTTAAGCCGAAAATTTTACAGTTTTCCGATGTCAAAAAAGCAAAGCCGAAAGCAAAACCAAAAATAATTCCGAGAAGTGATTGGAATATCGGCGACAAAGTCAGACATAAAAAATGGGGCGAAGGTGTCGTTATAAAAGTTGAAGACGATACAATCAGCGTAAGATTTTTGGACGACGAACACGGCATAAAAAAATTGGCACTTCAATTTGCGCCGATTGAAAAAATTTAATTCTTTTAAAAAAAATTATTTTGAAGTTGAATTTTGATTTTGAAGTTGAATGAGCTGCTGCTGAGATTGAGTATAAAGAACTCTGAAAAAATTTGCCTGATTGAAAAAATAACTCACGAGAGCGGCATCAATATGAGATGCATTTAAAAATTCTTTTTCGACGACTCTATTTATTTCGTGAATCGGAGTTGTCGCATAAATATTTCTCAGATGATTAAAATGTTCTCTGATAAAAATATCTGTGACATTTTGCTTAAATTCGGGATGCTCCTCAAAAATTTTGAAATTTTTCATAAAGTCGCGCAGAAATTTTGAACCTTCAATAATAATTTTGAGCTGCTTGGGAATGTATTCTTCCATAGGAGGACGACGATGCGCTATTGAATCCTGTCTAATTCGATAAAAATATATGACGCTCGGAACTCGAACATAATTTTTTGCAAGGCACAAACATTGAAATGAAAAAATCATATCTTCAGCCGAAAGGTTTACAAATTCAAGACAATTTTCAATGATAAAATCACGGCGAAATAATTTGCTCCAAATATTCCAATAAAATTGACCGCGACTGTATTGCTGCAACCGTTCAAAAAGATTGTCGGTTATAACGGTCGGTTTTTTTACAAATCCTTTTTCGTCCTTACGTTCCCACGTTATCGGCACAAGTTGAGTTTTGCCGTCCACTTCTTCAGATCTATCTTTTGTAATTAAAAATCTTTCTTCATGCAAAACATCGGCTTGAGTTTTTTCAGCAGCATCGTAGAGTTCGGCAAGAGCATTTTTCAATAAAATATCATCGCTGTCCATGAATAAAATATATTTTCCACTCGAAATTTTAATTCCGGTATTGCGAGGAATTGCACAGCCGCCGGAATTTTTTTTGTGATGAAATATTTTTAAACGACCTTTGAATTTCGGTATAAAATTTTCGGTTATCTTAACGCTGTCATCAGTCGAACAATCATCAACAACTATGACTTCATAATCCTGCAATGTCTGATTCAAAATACTTTCGAGGCATTGAGAAATGTATTTTTCGGTATTGTACATCGGTATAATGACTGAAATTTTCGGTTGAGACGAATTATTTTTTAAAATTTTCGCCATAAAAAAATTTTTCCTCCTATTCAAAAATAATTTCTATTCCCGAATTTTGCGCCGCTTTGAAAATATCTTTCTTAGGTTTTGCATCGGTAATAACTCCGCTGAGTGAATCAAGTGTTGCAAAATTATAATTTCCGTCGGTAGAAAATTTTTTCATTTGAGCAACGATATAAGCCTTTTTGCTGACGGAAATAACTTTTGCCTTCGTGATTCCTTCATCTATATTATAAGTCGAAACGGAATTTTCATTGACATCAACGCCGACTGCTCCGATAAATGAAATATCCGGCTTGAGGCGTGAAACGTATTCATAAGCAAGTCCGCCGCAAAATCCGTCACGACTTTTATTGATTCTGCCGCCGACACAAATTAAATCTATTTTCGGATTCGATGCAAGAATTGAAATAACATCAACCATGCTTGTAACGACTTTGAAATCATTGTCGGACTTCGCCATCAATTCTGCAAGAGCGATATTAATTGTCGATACGTCCAAATAAATCATGTCGCCGGGTTCAATGAGTTTGAAGGCAATTTGTGCAATTTTTCTTTTTTCGTCAACGTCCAACATTCGGCGTTTATTTGCCTCTGCAACATGAATTTTTTCTCTTATCGGAATTGCTCCGCCGTAAGTTCTTTTTAATTTTCCGTCAAGTTCAAGCGTGCTTAAATCTTTACGAATTGAATCTTCCGTCACGCAAAACATTTCTGCGAGTTCTTTAACCAAAACTTTGCCTTCTTCGGCGAGTATTTCCAAAATTTTTTCTTGTCTTTCTTCCAAAAACATCTGCCGTCACTCATTTCAATTACTGCCAATCTTACTTTTCAAAATTTCAACACCTTTTAAAAGTTGAGCATCATCATCTAAATTCAAATCTGAATCAAAATTTATTCTGCGATAAAAAGTTTTATTTGATTCGACTTCAACATCAGGCTCAATTCCTGTTCCGTCAATGCAACGATCATTCGGCGTATAATATTTTGCAATAGTCAGTTTCAAGCCGTCATCGTGAAACATCGGAAGGACAGTTTGAACGGACCCTTTGCCGTATGATTTTGTACCGACGATTGTAGCGGCTTTTGTATCTTGAAGAGCTCCTGCCAAAAGTTCGGACGCGCTGGCACTTCCTCCGTCAAGAAGCACGACGATTTGATATTTTGTCTGCTCAAGTTTTGAATAATAAACTTCTTTTGAGCCATCACGCTGAATGACAGAAACAATCGGACCTTTCGGAACAATTTCCTTTGCAATTTCGACGCAGCTTGTAATAACTCCGCCGGGATTTTCTCTCAAATCCAAAATAAAACCTTTCATATTTTGAGAATCGAGATCATTAATTGCATTTTTAAATTCTTCGCCGGTATTTTCGCTGAAATTTGAAATTCTGATATAACCGATTTTATCATCAATCATTTTATCGGCGACAGTTTTAACTTTTATGACATTGCGCGTTATCGTATAAACTTTGTCCTCTTCACCTTCACGACGAACGAGAAGATCAACATTTGTGCCGGATTCGCCGCGAATTTTCAGGGCAACTTCATCTGCAGCAATATCAGCGACAGGAGTACCGTTGACGGCGATAATTGAATCACCTGCTTGAAGTCCCGCCTGCTCACTCGGAGAATCAGGCATGACCGACATTACTTGAACTCCTCCGTTTTTAAATCCCATGTAAACGCCTATTCCGCCGAAACTTCCGCTTGTATCAGATTTAATTTGACTGTAAAGATTCGGATCAAGATAAATTGAATGAGGATCGCCCAATGAATGAACCATTCCGCCGATTGCTCCGTCAATCATTTTCGTATAATCGACCGTATCGACATAATGACCTTCAATAAATCTCATTGCACAAAAAAACCTTGCAATATCCGCCGCGCGTCCCGTATTCAATTCAAGCAAAAAACAAATTCCTGCAATCGTTACTGCAGAAGAAATAAATGCCGTCAAAATCATGCAGACAAATAATTTTTTCTTATTCATAAAATTTTTATCACCTGCTTAAAATCATAAATAATCATAAGGACTGACAGGTTCGCCGTTTAATCTTACTTCAAAATGACAATGCGGACCTGTTGAATTTCCCGTTGAGCCGCAGAAAGCGATAACTTGACCTTGAGAAACATTTTGACCGACGCTGACATTAAGCGATTGATTGTGACCGTAAAGCGTAACGATTCCGCCGCCGTGATCGATCATAACAGTATTGCCGTAACCGCTTATCCAGCCTGCGTGAGAGACAACTCCGGCTTTTGCGGCATGAATTTCCATTCCGTAATCGCCGCCAATGTCAAGTCCGCTGTGAAATCTCTGACTGCCGAAAATAGGATGAGTTCTCCAGCCGAAAGGAGAAGTTATCGGACCTGAGATAGGCCAAATCATACCTCCCGAACCTGAAGAGGCATTTGCATTATAAACTTCAATGTCATTTGAAGAACCTGAAGAACTTGAAGGCGGAGGAGTTGGAGGCGGTTTATATTTACTTTGTTGAATTAATTTTGCAACTTGTTCCGATGCCGCCATCATTTCATCATACTGTCTGTCGTAAACGGCTTTATCATTCTGCATTTTATCAATCAATGCCTGTTTCTTCGCGACTTTTTCCAATTTAATCTCTTTTGCTTCTTCAGCCTTTTGAGCAAGTTCGGATTGAATAAGTTTATCTGATTCAAGTTGCTTTCTTACCGCTTTTATATCAGCCTGCTGCTTTAAAACGACTTGAACGAGTTCATAATCTTGTTTGATGACTCTTTTCAAAAGATCCATTCTTGTAAAAAAATCTGCAAAATCTTTTGAACCGAATAATACATCAAGGTAGCTGATTTGTCCGTTTACATAAATATCGCGAACTCTCACCATTAATGTGGAATGTTTTTTATTATAATCCTTTTCGACGAGTTGAAGTTTCAATTCATTTTCTTCGATTCGTGCGAGAGTTTCATCAAGTGCCGCTTGTTTTTCTTCATAATCTGCGATTGCGGCATCGGCTTCTTCATCAAGATAGCGTTTCTGTTCAGAGACCGATTCTATTTTTTCCCAAAGCTCATCGGATTTTTGTTTTGCCTTTTCGGCTTTTGAATCAATGACAGCTTTTTGGCTTTCCAATTCTTCAGTTTCGTCAGCCTCAGTCAGCAACGGATTTAAAATTATCATTAATGCCAAAATCACGGCAAAAAATTTTTTCGAGTTCAAAAAAAATCCTCCCTTGATGAAAACATTATATCATTGCAAAAAAAAATTATCAACAAAAAAAAACAGACCGACTTAAATTGTCGATCCGAAAATGAATTTTTATAATAAATTATTTTTTCTTCGATTGATTGTAAGTGAGAGAAGTAATTTTGTCGTCTTGAGTGAATTTTGTTTCAACATTGAATTTGTAATCGGTTGCAATAATATTTGAGCCGTCATCAATAATCGAATCAACTTGATTTGTATCGGCGATTGCGAAATTATTATCTTCGGTGAACCAATGTTCGGTAATTTGATTTTCAGAGGTTGAAGTCGAATTATTCGTCGTTGAAGTTTCTTCAGGTTCACGTTCTTCAAAGTAATAAGAATTGTAACTGCTGCCGCTGATAACTGTATCAAGATAACCATATTTTACTTTGATATTTTTATAAGCTGCACCTTTAAGAGTGATGTAAGTACTGCCGGTATTGATGATCTTATCTGA
>CAJOPN010000095.1 GCA_905236285.1 uncultured Selenomonadaceae bacterium
TTTATCTGAGAATGAAATTGTATCGGAGCTTATGAAATTATATGAGATGAAAATAAAAAAGGCTTGACAATTTAATCAAACCTTGATAATATGACAATATCGACAGCTGATTGGTGCTCGGCTTGCCGCTCGATAATATTTTTGGGGATTATTAGATACTATCATCAAGTAGCCGTTCGAGTTTGACGGCTTTTTAATTTTCAGCGATTAATTGAAGATCGCGTTGAGAATGGTAACCGTTGTTTGGACGACAGTCAATCCTGTTTGGATAACTTGAAGCCAAAATATTATATCTTGTTTTTTCACGATTACCACCAACCTTTCAAATCGAAAGGCAAGCCGTTCAACTATCGGAAATAATTTATCATAAAAAATTCATTACGTCAATAAAAATAAATTTCATTTGACAAATATTTTTTTAATGATAAACTCAAAAAAAAACGTCCTGCGAAAAACAGAACGTTGGTATCGAGTAGACGATCAGCTCCGAATTTATATATTTTTAGGCTTTTCCATATTAAAAGTAGTCACCTATTGAGCTTAGGCGGCTACTTTGCTTGTTGCGACCAAAATCGTAATGATGATCGCAATGATCATAACAATTTTGATTTTCATAAGCACAACCTCATTTCTGAAGCTGAGTATCGACCGCCTGTCTTTCAAATTGATACCAAAAGGAATTTATCACAAAATTTTCATTATGCCAATCGAAAATAAATTTCTGCCGAAAAATTTTTAAGGAGCAGAATTTTTTTGTTTCTTTCAAACATTTGACAAAAAATAATTGAAAATGTAGAATGTAAAAAGTTATTAATTTTAATAGTTCAGAGGTGTATATATTTGAATCTGGATTTTAATCAAGGGAAAATAGTGCCTGTCAAATTAGAGCACGAAATGAAATATTCTTATATTGATTATGCGATGAGTGTTATCGTATCTCGTGCAATTCCTGATGTACGCGACGGTTTGAAACCTGTTCATCGCAGAATTTTATTTGCAATGGCTGAAGCAGGAATGCTTTCAAACAAACCTTACAAAAAATCGGCTCGTATAGTCGGTGAAGTTTTGGGTAAATATCATCCTCACGGCGACAGTTCGGTTTATGATGCAATCGTCAGAATGGCTCAAGATTTTTCAATGCGTTATCAACTTGCGGACGGTCATGGAAATTTTGGATCGATTGACGGCGATTCAGCGGCTGCTATGCGTTATACCGAAGTCAGAATGAGCCAGATTGCAGAATTAATGCTGCAGGATATTGATCGTGAAACGGTCGATTTTGTTCCGAACTACGACGAATCATTGAAAGAACCTGCAGTACTTCCGGCAAAATTTCCTCAACTTCTCGTCAACGGCACGTCAGGAATTGCAGTCGGAATGGCAACAAATATTCCTCCACACAATCTCGGTGAAATTATTGACGGAACTTTAATGCTGATTGACAATCCCGAATCAACCGTTGCAGATTTAATGACAGTCATAAAAGGTCCCGATTTTCCGACGAAAGCGCAAATTATGGGAGATGACGGAATCCGTGACGCTTATTTCACAGGTCGCGGTTCAATTAAAATGCGTGCGGTTACAGAAATCGAAAAACGCAGCAACGGAAAAAATCGAATCGTCGTAACCGAATTGCCGTATCAAGTCAACAAGGCAAGATTGGTTGAGAGAATCGCTGAACTTGTAAGAGACAAAACCATTGACGGAATTACAGATTTGCGTGATGAAAGTGATCGAGACGGCTTGAGAATTGCAATTGATTTGAAACGCGACGTTAATCCGACGATTATTTTAAATCTTCTGCTCAAACATACCGCAATGCAGGATACTTTCGGCGTGATTATGCTTGCACTTGTTGACGGAAAACCTAAAGTGATGAATCTCAAAGAAGTTTTAACTCATTACATTCATCATCAGGAAGAAGTTATCACTCGCCGCACTCAATTTGATTTGAAACGTGCTCAGGCTCGCGCTCATATTTTGGAAGGATTGACTAAGGCGATTGAAAATCTTGATTCCGTTATAAAAATCGTCAGAAATTCTGGAGCAGTTGCTGATGCTCGCGACGCTTTAATAAATAATTTTCAACTTACTCCTCCTCAAGCTCAGGCAATTTTGGATTTGCGGCTTCAAAAATTAACTTCATTGGAACGAGGAAAAATTGAAACCGATTACAAAGAAACTCTTCATTCAATCGAAATTTTTAAATCAATTCTCGCCGATGAAAATAAAGTTTTGGAAATTATCAAATCGGAATTAATCGCAGTCAAAAATAAATTTGCCGATGAAAGAAGAACAAAAATTACTTATGAAACGCCGATGGATTTCAAAATTGAAGATTTGGTTGATGACAGCGAAGTAGTAGTAACCATAACTCACGGCGGATATATAAAAAGACTTTCGCTCGATACTTACACCAGACAGAAACGCGGCGGCAAAGGTGTAATCGGGATGGGCACGAAGGCTGAAGATTATGTTGAACATCTCATAATTACAACGACGCACACAACGATTTTGCTTTTCACCAATCGCGGACGAGTTTTTTATTTGAAATCATATGACATAGCCGAGAGCGGACGACAGGCAAGAGGAATTAATATTGTAAATCTCTTGCAGATGGACAGCGATGAAACAATTACTGCTGCAATTCCCGTTAAAACTTTCGATCCGACGAGATTTTTATTTATGGCTACCAAACGCGGCGTTGTTAAAAAAACTCAGCTTAGTGAATTTAAATCCATTACGAAAAAAGGAATTGTTGCAATTAAACTTGACAAAAATGATGAATTGATCGGCGTGAAATTTACTGAAGGCGAACGTTATGTAATTTTGGGAACAAGTCAAGGAATGATAATTGCATTTGATGAAGAAGAAGTTCGTTCGACGGGCCGAGCAACTCGCGGCGTTAAAGGTGTAAATCTTCGCAAAGGTGATTTTGTCGTAGGAATGGACAAATTACGTAAAAATGCGGAAGTTTTGAGCGTGACAGCAGGAGGTTACGGCAAGCGCACGAGTACTGAAGAATTTCGTTCGCAGTCAAGAGGAGGACGCGGCGTAATAAATACAAAAGTTACCGACAAAACCGGTGAAGTAGTCGGTCTTAAAGTCGTAAAATCCGATCAGGAACTTCTTTTGATTACGACTGAAGGAATTGTAATTCGCACAGACGTTTCAGATATTTCGGTTATCGGAAGAAATACTCAAGGAGTCAAATTGATAAAAGTAGGCGAAGGTGACAAAGTTGCAGCACTCGCTACCGTTTAAGAAAAATTTAATAATTCCTTGACAGCTTGCAAAGACGATATTAAAATAAGAATTATGATAAAAATATGAATGGAGATGTTATCTGATGGCAGAAATCAGATTTGAAAAAGCAAATAATTTTAAAGAAAAGCCCGACGTTTCAAAAATCGGATTTGGAACTCATTTTACGGATTATATGTTTGAAATGGATTATAATGAAAAAGAAGGCTGGCATGATCCGAGAATCGTTCCGTTTCGCAATCTTGAAATGAGTCCTGCAAATACGACGATTCATTACGGTCAGGCAATTTTTGACGGTCTCAAAGCGTACAAACACGGTGACAAGCCGGTTATCTTCCGCGCAAAAGATCATTTGAACAGAATCAACGTCTCCGCAAAAATCCTTGACATTCCCGAAGTTCCTTTTGAATTGATGAATGACGGCTTGAAAAAATTGATTGCTGTCGAAAAAGATTGGATTCCGACAGGAAAAGGTCAATCACTTTATATTCGTCCGTTCATTTTTGCAGATGATCCTTATCTCGGAGTGAGAGTCAGCAAAACTTATAAATTTTTAATTATTCTTTCACCTGTTGCCGCATATTATGCTCACGGATTTGCACCGGTAAAAATTATGGTTGAAGATCAATATGTTCGTGCAGTAAGAGGCGGACTCGGTGCAGCAAAAACTCCTGCAAATTATGCCGCGTCACTTCATGCAGGATTGGTTGCACATGATAAAGGATACGATCAAGTTCTTTGGCTTGACGGAGTTGAAAGAAAATACATTGAAGAAGTCGGCTCAATGAATATTTTGTTTAAAATTAACGGCGAAGTAATTACACCATCACCGAAATTACAAAATTCAATTCTTGACGGAATAACTCACCGCACGGTCATGGAAATTGCAAAAGATTGGGGAGTACCTGCAGTCGAAAGAAAAATTTCAATTGATGAAGTAATTCAAGCATATGAAAACGGAACTCTTGAAGAAGTTTTCGGTTCGGGAACTGCTGCGGTCATTTCTCCTGTCGGCTCATTGATTTATAAAGGTAAAGAATATATCATCAATGGCGGCAAAGTCGGAGAATTTTCACAAAAAATGTATGATTATATTGAAGGAATCCATATCGGCGAAATTCCCGATAAATTTGGTTACATTGAAGCTGCCGAATAAAATTTTTTCTGAAAAAAGTTAATTTTGAATTTGATAGGGAGAATGCCTATGCCTTTTGACTCATCTTTTCCTAATCATCTTCACGGAATAATTTCTACAATATCGCCGCTTGACGTTGTTGATATAATGATCGTCGCGGCAATTATTTATAAAGTTTATGAAATGCTGCAAGAGACCAGAGCAATAACGCTTTTGAAAGGTCTCGCCGTTTTGCTGACTGTAGCCGTAATCTGCAGTTGGCTTAATTTACATGTAATATCTTGGATACTTCAAAAAGGAATTTCGGTTTTGGTCGTGGCATTGCCTATTGTCTTTCAGCCTGAACTTCGTCGTGCACTTGAACATTTAGGTCAAGGAAAAATTTTAGGGAAATCTGTTTTTTTGGATGATGCTCAGGCTCAAAATGTCGTCGATGAATTGGTCAAGGCCGCAAAATCTTTATCTGCAACAAAAACCGGTGCGCTGATTGTCATTGAAAGAGATATGAAATTAAATGACATCAGCTCAACCGGTATTCATATTGACGGACTTATAACTTCAGAATTTTTATTAAATGTTTTCATAGTTAATACGCCGTTGCATGACGGTGCTGCCGTTATTCGCGGCGACAGATTGATTGCTGCGGGCTGTCTTCTTCCTTTGACTGAAAATCGCGGATTATCGACGGAACTCGGAACTCGTCACAGAGCTGCAATCGGTCTTAGTGAGCAATGTGATGCTTTGGTTTTGGTCATCAGCGAGGAGACAGGAATCATTTCAATCGCAGAAAACGGAAATATTCAACGTCATCTCGATGCCGATACTTTGAGAGCGGCTCTTAAACCTGCCTTTACTTCTCCGCAGTCCAAGAGCTTTTTTTTAAAATTTAAAAACAATGACGATGACGAAAAAAATAATGAAAAGAAAGCGGAGTGAATGAATCTTGATTTCACAAATCGGCAATTTATTTCGACGAAATTTAATTGAAAAAGTTGCTTCAATTTTAATTGCAATTTTATTGTGGATTGTCGTAATGGACGATCAAAATCCGGTTATCGAAGGTTCATATACCGTTCCGCTTTCATTTACCGAAGTGCCGGAAGGTTACAAAGTTCTGCACGGCGATCAATCCATAAAAGTAAATTTGCGCGGTCCGAGATCTTATTTTGTAAATTACGAATCAAAAGATTGTCGCGCTTATTCCAATCTTAACGGACTTGAAGAAGGCAATCATGAAGTAAGAATTGAGGCAAAATTTCCTCAAGGTTTTGAACTCGTTTCAGTTTCACCAAGTCAGACACAAATTAAACTTGATCCTTACATTGAAAGACAAATGCCGGCTGATTTAATCGTAACGGGAGCGGCGGGAGCAAATGCAACCGTCACAAAAGTTACTCAATCATCGGATACAGTTACAATTATCGGCTCAAGAACTGCGGCTGAATCTGTAACTCGTGTTATCGGTTATGTTGGACTTTCTGGAAATAAAGAAGATTTTTCTTTGCAAGTGCCGATGACTGCAATCAATGAAGATGGAAGAGCTCTTCAAGATGTGAGAGTCGTCCCGTCTTTTATGAATGTCGATGTTAAAATTACTCTCGGTTTGATGAAAAAAGTTGTTCCGATTGAAACTGATGTAGTCGTCTCGGAAGGTTACGAAGTCGAAAAAATTTCAATCGATCCCGAACAAATTGAAATTGCCGGTCAAGAATCACTCGTCGGAACAATCGACAAAATTAAAACTCAGCCTATAACCGTTCCTTTAGGAGATAAATCAGTCAAACGTGCTGTAAATCTGATTATTCCCGAAGGTGTTACCGTTAAATCAAATGTTGTCAATGTTTCCATTGAACTAAAACAGAAAGCAGGAAATTAATTGCAGATTAAAAATTTGTCGGTCAATCTCAGCGATGAAAGATGTCTTATTGAAATTGCCGCTCATCATTTAAAAATTTCTCCAAAAAAAATTTCTTCGGTAAAAATTCTGCGTAAAGCGATTGATGCTCGTCGTCGAAACGGTTCGGAAATTAAATTTGTTTATAATCTTGATGTTGAATTAATCGACGAGAAAAAAATAATAAATCCGTCTCAAATAAATAATTCTGAATTTCAATTTAAAAAAACTTCAGCCGTAATCGTCGGTTTCGGTCCGGCAGGAATGTTTGCGGCGTTGACTTTGATTAAAGCAGGAATAAAGCCGATTATTTTTGAACGCGGTGCAGATGTTGATACTCGTCAAAAAGAGGTTGAAAAATTTTTCAAAGGCGGCAATTTAAATTTAAATACAAATGTTCAATTCGGTGAAGGCGGCGCAGGAACTTTTTCTGACGGAAAACTCACAACGCGAATTAATGATAATTTGATTGCCGAAATTTTGGAAATTTTTATCGAGGCAGGTGCTCCTGAAGAAATTCGTTATCTTCAAAAACCTCATATCGGCACAGACAATTTAAAAAAAATCGTTAAAAATATTCGTAAAAAGATTATCGCTTTAGGAGGCGAGGTCTTTTTTAATGCTCAAATTACCGACATTGAAATTAAATCAGGAAAAATTAAATCGGTTATCGTCAACAATGAACAGCGTTTTGAAACGGATTCTGTTTTTTTCGCAATCGGACATTCTGCACGCGATACTTATCAAATGCTTTTTAATCACGGCGTTGAAATGGAGTCGAAAGCCTTTGCCGTCGGTGTCAGAATTGAGCATCCTCAGGAATTTATAAATCGTTCTCAATACGGAATTGATTTTCAAAATCCAAAATTGCCTGTTGCCGATTATTTTTTGACTTTCAAAGACGAAATTAATAATCGCGGTGTTTATACATTTTGCATGTGTCCAGGAGGTCAAATCGTCGCGGCAACTTCCGAATTAAATCAAGTAGTCACCAACGGAATGAGTAATTTTAAAAGAGATTCAAAAATTGCAAATGCCGCAGTTTTAGTTAATGTCACGCCGAATGATTTTCAAAATTTCGACCGCGATCCCCTTTGCGGAATGAGATTTCAGAAAAAATATGAATCGCTTGCTTTTGAGATCGCAGGCAAAAATTATTTCGCACCTGTTCAGACTATCGGAGATTTTTTAAATAATCGTAGCGGTTCAACTCAATTTTTGACAACTCCGACTTATCCAATCGGTTTTAAAGCTGTTGACTTACATAATTGTCTGCCGAATTTCGTCACAAATTCTCTTGCACTTGCTTTAAAATCTTTCAATAAAAAAATTCCAAATTTTGCCGCCGATGATGTCGTTATGACGGGAATTGAAACAAGAACTTCTGCACCGTGCCGAATTATTCGCAGTAAAGAAAATTTTCAATCCGTTAATGTCGAAGGACTTTATCCAATCGGTGAAGGTGCGGGATATGCCGGCGGAATTATGAGTAGTGCCGTTGACGGGATGAAGGCGGCTTTAAAGGTGAATAATGGAAACAAAAATAATTAAATTTGATTCAACAAAACTTTTTATTGATTCGCAGGAAATTTTAAATTCAATTCTTAACGGTGATTCACTTGAAATTATGCGTAAAATGTCTGATAAATCAATCGATTTAATAATTACATCACCGCCTTATAATCTTTTAAATTCAACAGGTAATGGTCTTAAAAAAAATACTAAAACTGGAAAATGGAAAAATGCTGCAATCAAAAACGGTTATGAAGAATATGAAGATAATATGCCTTATGAAAAATATATTTATTGGCAGCGTGAATGCGTTTCCGAAATGTGCAGAATCGTAAAAGATGATGGCGCAATATTTTATAACAATAAAAATCGTGTTCAAAATGGTTTATTACAGGATCGTGGCGAAATTGTTAGAGGGTTTCCTCTCAGACAAATTATCACTTGGAAAAGATCAGGAGCAATAAATTTTAATCCCGGTTACTTTCTCCCGACAACTGAACAAATTTACCTAATTTGCAAAAAACCGTTTAAACTCGTTAAAGGTGCAAACAAGTTTACTGATGTTTGGGAAATAACTCAAGAAATGAAAAATCCTCATCCTGCACCATTTCCTGAAGCACTCATTGATAGAATAATTTCAAGTACTGAAGGGAAAATTATTCTTGATCCATTTGCTGGTTCTGGTACAACTGGAGTATCTGCACAGAAATTTAGAAGAAATTTTATTTTAATTGATAAATCAGAAAAATATTGCCGAATGATGCAGGCGAGATTGCGAGGTGAAGACTGGAAAAA
>CAJOPN010000096.1 GCA_905236285.1 uncultured Selenomonadaceae bacterium
ATTTCATTTGAACGTTGTCCGAGTTTATCAACTGTTCCTGCCGATTGATTTACAATTTGTTCGACGCTTAAAATTTGATTGATTGCTGATTCAACTGCTCCGCTTCCTTCTTCAGCTTGTGTATTTGAATTTTCGGCATGTTCGGCTACTGTATTTGCAACTTTATTCATGCTTTCGATTGACATTAATGCATGTTCGATTGCTTCCATTGCTTCGGATACAAATTGCTGCTGTTCAATTACTGCTCCTGCACTACTTGTTACCGAATTTGCAACTTGTTCGCTCGCTTGTGCAGATTGTCTTGCGCTTGCCGTCAATTCCTCCGACGATGCGGCTATTTGTTCACTTGATACACTTGTCTTTTTAATAAGTTGATTCATTACTTTTCGAACTATCGCCAATTTTTCATTCATTTCACCAAATTCATCGCGGCGTGTCGAATGATTTTCTTTGCCTTCTCTGAAATCTCCGTTCGTCAATTTGTCGAAAACTCTCAACAAATGATATAAAGGTTCGGTTACTGCAGAAGTAATTTTGTAACTGACTGCTATCAATATAATGAAGATCACAACGCAGCCTATTATAATACTTCTTACCGTCGAACCGATTGCTTCATCATTTTTATTTAACACCTCTATTGCTTCTTCGTGAGCGGCTTGTTGAATTTTTGCAAGATTGCCGCCGATTGCAACGAAATCAGGCATAACTTTTTTTTCATAAAATTCCATTGCTTCTTTTAAATGATTCGACATTGCAACAGGATCGTTAACAATATTTGACGAAGGTCTCATGTTCATAAGCTGAGTACTGTTTGTTTTTATGTTATTCCATTCAGATTTGATACTGTTGAGATTACTCATAAATTCCGGTTTGTCCGCAATTATTTTTTCGTAATTTGCAATATCGTCGTCCATTTCTTTCAATGCGGAATCAAATTTTTGCCTGCGTGCTTGATATAATGTATCGTCCGTTGTCAACGGTGCCAAACATGTTTGTACTTGAGCGAATCGCGTCGCATATCTTGAATCGCCGATGTAATAAATGCTCATCAAATTTTCATTGAACATTTTATCGACTGCTTCCTTTGCCGATTGAATCGACATGTAACCGAGCAATCCGACAATCAACATTCCGATAAATGCAACGATGTTCAGCAATAACAGTTTGTGTGCAACTTTTAAATTGTCCATAAAAAATCGCCTCACCTTCTTAAAAATTCTCAAACAATTTAACGATTCATTTTACATTTAATTTATATCGCTGTCAATTTTTATTTAATAAAAGTTTATTTGACATTTCGATTTAAAAGTATATAATCAAGAAGATTTTTTGAAAAAAATTTTTTTGAGGTGATTTAATGAAAATAATCGGTTTGACTGATGCGCAAGTTGCAGAATCGAAAGCAAAATTTGGTGACAATTCGATTTCGGAACAGCCGCGCGAAGGATTTTGGGAAAAACTCAAAGGAAATTTCGACGATCCTATTATTAAAATTTTAATTTTCGCTTTAGCTCTGAATGTATTTTTTGCATTCATGGGAAAATCGGAGTGGTATGAATCGGTCGGTATCGCTTTGGCAGTTTTGCTTGCAACCGGCGTTTCAACTTTTTCCGAATACAGAAATGAATCAGCGTTTCAAGCTCTTCAAGCTGAGGCATCTTTAATCAAATGTAAGGTTTATCGAAACGGAGAAGTTGCAGAAATTCCGATTAATGATATTGTAATCGGCGATTGCGTTTTACTTCAGACAGGCGATAAAATTCCTGCCGACGGAGTTATCATTGACGGAACAATTCAAGTCGATCAATCAATTTTGAACGGTGAGGCCAAAGAAGAATCAAAAATCCCCGCGACGAATGAAAAAGCTGATTCGGAAGCGGCGGCAAGTACAGATTTTTTGAATCCGCACAAATGTTTTCGCGGAGCAGTCGTAGCCGGAGGAAGTGCAGTCATGCGAACTACTACGCTCGGCGACAATACTCTTTACGGAAAAATTGCCGGTGAACTTCAGACTGACGAAGACCGCGACACTCCATTAAAATTAAAACTCGGAGATCTCGCCGAACAAATCAGCAAATTCGGTTATATCGGCGGTGTTGCAATCGCTCTTTCTTACATTTTCGATAAAATTGTAATTCATAACGGTTTTGATATGTCGGCAATAATGGCTTTTTGTTCAAGTGATTGGGTCGGCGTATTCAATATAATTGTTGAAGCTGTCATGCTTGCAGTTATAATTATCGTTATGGCTGTCCCCGAAGGTTTGCCTTTGATGATTGCAATCGTTTCTGCTCAAAACATGGGAAAAATGTTAAAAGATAATGTTCTCGTCAGAAAAATAAGTGGAATCGAAACGGCAGGAAGTTTAAATTTACTTTTCAGCGACAAGACCGGAACAATTACAAAAGGACAGCTTGAAGTCGTAACATTTTTGGACGGCGAAGCAAAATTTACCGAAAAATTTGAAGACATAAGCAAGCAGAAACAAGAATTAATTTCATTGTCGGTGAGAAACAACAGCGGCGCAGTAATTACGGGAAATGAAATTGTCGGCGGAAATATGACTGACAGAGCATTGCTCGGATTCGTTATCGGCAAAGATAATCCCGTTGAAGTAAATGTTGTTGATAATGTTCCTTTTGACAGCGCAAAAAAATATTCAATGGCAAAAATCAAGGGAAATTATTCAATGTGGCTTATCAAAGGTGCGCCTGAAAGACTTTTGGATAAATGCAGTTTTTATTACGACGACAACGGACAGAGAAAAGAATTGACAAAAGAGGCCATTTCGGAAATAAATTCAAAAATTGATGAATTGGCAGTTCGTGCAATTCGTGTTTTGGCTCTTGCAACTTACGACAAAGAAATTAAAAACGGAGAAGTTCCGAAAGACGGATTGACATTTTTGGGTGCAACAGGTATTCGCGATGATGTTCGTCCCGATGCAGTCAAGGCGATTGAACAAGTTCATAAAGCCGGTGTTCAAGTCGTAATGATTACCGGAGACAGAAAAGAAACTGCATTTGCGATTGCGAAAGAAGCAGGATTAATTGAAATTGATGACGGAATTGTTTTGACAAGTGACGAATTAAACGCAATGAGCGATGAAGAAGTAAAAGAAAAATTGCCGAAGTTCAGAGTAATTGCGCGAGCATTGCCGACTGATAAAAGCCGTCTCGTTCGATTAGCTCAGGAATTAAATTTGGTCGTCGGAATGACAGGCGACGGCGTTAATGATTCTCCTGCACTCAAACGTGCTGATGTCGGTTTTGCAATGGGAGGCGGAACGGAAGTTGCAAAAGAGGCATCTGAAATTGTTATTCTTGATGATAATTTCCGTTCAATCGGTAAGGCAATCCTTTACGGCAGAACAATTTTTAATTCGATTCGCAAATTTATAATTTTCCAGCTCACAATCAATGTCGCGGCAGTTTTAATTTCTTTCGTCTGTCCGCTGATTGAATTGGAAAATCCTTTGACGATTACGCAAATTCTTTGGGTCAATCTTGTTATGGATACTTTGGCGGCTCTTGCATTCGGCGGAGAACCTGCGCTTGATCGTTACATGGACGAAAAACCGAAACAGCGCGATGAGCATATCATTAATAAATATATGTATTCGGCAATCGGAACGGGAGCACTTTGGTCATTCGGTGCGGGATTATTTTTCCTGCTCAGTCCGTTCTCGCATCAACATTTCAGAATCGGCGAGAGTGATGCGAATATGTATTTGTTGACCGGTTATTTTGCATTTTTCATTTTCACGGCAGTTTTTAATGCTTTCAATGCAAGAACCGATCAGATAAATTTATTTGACAATATCAGCGGAAACACAGACTTTTTAAAAGTCATGGGATTGATCGTAGTCGTTCAAGTCATAATGACTCATCTCGGCGGTGTAATTCTTCGTTGTTTCGGATTAAATATCAATGAATGGATTTTTGTAATCGCGATGGCATTTTTGATTATTCCTGTCGATTTAATCAGAAAAGCTCTCGTAGGCAAGTCCGCTTAATTTAAAAATTAATTATGAGTAAAGTATATAAACTTGATTCAAATACGATAAATAAAATTGCAGCAGGTGAAGTTGTCGAACGTCCCGCCTCAGTCGTCAAGGAACTTGTTGAAAATTCCATTGACGCAGGTGCAGACATAATTGAAATTGAAATTCAAAACGGCGGAAAATCATTAATAAGGATAAGCGACAACGGCAGCGGTATGAATATGGAAGATGCCTGTCTTTCAATCTGTCGTCATGCAACCAGCAAAATTAAAAATGCCGATGACTTAAACGAAATTTCAACGCTCGGATTTCGCGGCGAGGCACTTTCATCAATTATGTCGGTTTCAAATTTCACAATGCGAACGAAAACTGAAGATACCGAACACGGAACATTTATTCATTGTGACGGCGGAATAAATCAAGATGTGCACGAAACAGATTTGCCGCTCGGAACAAATATTTTGGTTGAAAATTTATTTTTCAATACGCCTGCACGAAAAAAATTTTTGAAAACGACTAACACCGAAGGCGCAAAAATTCACGATTATATTGTAAAACTTGCGCTGAGTCGTCCTTCAATAAAATTTAAATTCATCAACGGCAATCGAAATGCAATAAATACTCCAGGCAATGGAAATATTTTTGATACGATTTTGAGCATTTACGGAAAAGAAATTGCCGATTCACTCCTTGAAATTGATTTCGTCGATAAAAATTCAGATGATTTTTCAATCAAAGGTTATATCAGCAAACCGAATGTTTTAAAAAGTTATCGAAATTGGCAGACGTTCATTGTCAACGGTCGAATTGTCGCCAATCGAATAATAGCAAAAGCAGTTGATGAGGCTTACAAGGCGATGATTCCGAAAAGCGGTTATCCTCTCGCGATTTTGATTTTAAATCTTCCTGCAAATTCCATTGATGTAAATGTTCATCCGCAAAAAACAGAAATTCGATTTGAGGACGAAGGAAAAATTTATCGTGCGATTTATGCGGCAGTAAAACAGGCGATTGAAGAAAAAAATTTTTCGCAGTCAGAAATTGAAGATGAATTGACGGCGATAGCAGTTAAGCCGACTTTCATGCCAAAATCTCCGCAAAGTGTTCCGGCTCAAAGAAGTTTCGATTTGAGCAAGACGCGCGAAATATTAAAAAATTACAAAGAACGTCAATCAAATGAAGAATTAAATTTTGAAATGCCGATTCCTCCTCCTCAAAAAATTTCTGTTGATGAAAAAATTGAATTTGAACAAAATGAAATTGAAGACAAAAAAAATATATCCGAGTCGAATGACACGAATGAAACAAAATTGTCACCGATAGGACAAGTTGATTTGTGTTATATAATAGCCAAAAGTGGACATGATTTGTATATAATTGATCAGCACGCAGCGCATGAAAGAATTTTATTTGACAGGCTTTCGGGATATACCGACGCAATTCCGGCTCAACAACTTTTAATTCATCAAATTTTGCAGTTTGACGAGCATGAATCGCAAATCATAGAAAAAAATTTGGAACTGTTTCATAAATTGGGATTTACTATGGAATCGAGCGGCAAAAATGAATACCGCTTAATGGAAGTGCCGACTGACATTGAAAGCGGCGATTTTGAAAATATATTGCGAGAAATATTGTCGAATTTGCCGCCGACAGATGAAATTGAAGAGGAAAATCGGAGCGAAGAAATTGCAAAAAATATTCGTCAGGCATGTCTTGCAATGACAGCATGCAAAGCCGCAATAAAAGCCGGACAAGAATTAAATTTTCGCCAAATGCAAATTATTCTTGACCAGCTTTCAAAAACTGCACATCCCTATACTTGTCCGCACGGTCGACCGACGATTTTAAAATTTACGTCGCACGATCTTGCAAAAATGTTTAAACGTACGGGATTTTAATTCTTAATCATTGATTGAGAATTATTTTTTTTGCCTTGAGTAAGCTGAATATTTTTGATTGAATTTTTAATTTCATTTTCATCACTAAAATTATTTTCATCAAGTGAGATTGTTTTATCTTCAATAATGGTCTCCAATTCCGAATTTTGAATTGAGAATTGTGAATCATTCAAAAACCAACGCTCTTCAAATGCTGATTCCGTCGGCGTAACTGAATAAGCAATTTTGTTGTTGCCGATTTTTATGTAACTTGTAACGGACGTGGCTGATGTTTCGACTGACGTTGAAAAAGTACCGGTAATATCGAGAGTTCCTACAAGTTTTGTCTTCTTGTTGATTGCAATTTTGTAATTTGTGTCCGAAACTTTCGTTGCACTCTCGAATGATTGACCGCTTGAAAGTTCAATTATATCACTCGTGCCGAAATTAATAATTTTGTCGTCGCCTGCGGTATAAGTTACGGTTGCAACTCCTCTTGAAGTTGATGTTGATAATTGAATTGAATCGGTACCTTTCGAGCCGGTAATTGCAAGCGTTTTCTCGTTTCCGATGATTGTAATCGGTGCAGTTGCTTTTCGTCCTCCCGCGTATACACTCGTTATACTTGCGTTGACTGCTCTTGACAAATCCAAAGTATCGCCGTCACTTGCTCCGATTGTTACCGCAGTCGTTCCGTAAATTTGTGAAGTAACATTTCCTATTGAATCGACGACAGAAATTTTTTGTTCCTTATTTTTTTTCTTCGCATTTAAAATCGTCAAAGAATTATTGTCGTTGACTTTGAAAATTAAATTGTTTCCGCTGTAAGCTGCACTTTGAACACCTGCGCCGAGACTTATTTGATCTGTTCCTGCCGTATAATCAGAAATTGTGTCGTTGCCGCTCAGATAAATAAACAAATCTTTACCTTTGCCGCCTGTCAAATAATCGTCGCCTGCTCCTCCGTTTAAGGTATCGGCTTTTGAACTTCCTTTGATGATATTATTTTTTGAATTGCCGGTGATTGAAATTGATTGAGAATTTGACGCGGCATTAATCGTCACGACATCATCATCTGCAGTATAAGTATTTGAAGAAGTTTTATTTGTAAAAATTTTTTCATTAATATCATTGAAAACTTTTTCTGCTCCGTTAATCGTAACAGATTTATCTTTTGCATTGATAAGCGTCAATGTTTCGGTCTTGTCTTCGAATGAAATTATTGCATTTTTTCCGTCGATTGAATAAGTATCAAAAGTTACTCCGCTCAATGTGATTGCATCTGAATTATTTTTTGCAACGGAATAATCAGAAATGGTATCGTTGCCGCCGGAATAAATGAAAAGATCGTTGCCTTTTCCGCCTGTCAAATAATCTGCGCCGCTCATTCCTTCAATCGTGTCGGCTTTCGTTCCGCCTTTGATTGTATTGTCGTTTGAATTGCCGATAAGATAAACCGATTTTGAACGTTTGG
>CAJOPN010000097.1 GCA_905236285.1 uncultured Selenomonadaceae bacterium
TGAGGCGGCGGCGGTGCAGCGGGTGCTGACATCGTCGGAGGTGGTGGTGGCGGCGGTGGAGCCTCTGGTTCGGGAGCTTCTTCGGTTGCCGCTCCGCCTCCAAGCAAACTTTCTACCATTTCTTTTGCTACGCTGACAGGCAATATCTGCATAATTTCGCTGTCAATAAGTCCGTCAACTTCCATTCGGAATGAAATTCTGACAATCGGATCGCCGCTGCCTGCTATTTCTGTTATCTTATCTTCACTACCGAAATCAACTAAACTTACTTTAGGCGGAGAAATATCAATTTTTTTATTGAACATTGTCGAGAGCGAAGTTGCGACTGTACCCATCATTTGATTCATGGATTCGCCGACCGCACTCATTGAAATTTCGTTAATTTCGGGATCCGGATTTGTACCGTCGCCGCCCATCATTAAGTCTGCAATTATTGCGGCATCTTGAGCTTGAATCGCAAGAACATTATTTCCGTCAATACCGATCGTGTAACCGACTTCCACAACGAGATAAGGCATCGGATAATGCTCTTTTATTATATTCATTGTCGCGACGGTGGTTGTAGGTGTATTGATTGAAACTTTATGTCCCAAAAGCACCGAGAGAGTAGTTGCCGCACTGCCCATTGAGATATTTCCGATCTCGCCCAGTGCATCTTTTTCCATATCGGAGAGCACGCCGTCTAAATCTGCTTCATTAACTTCGCCGCCTCCGCTGTCAGGAGCGGCAGGTTCCGACGCGGTTTCTGTTTCTGCTTCCGCTGTACCGCCGTCATCTGAACTGTCAGCCGCAGCAGCTCCACTTAGCAATGCGTCAATCTCAGCCTGTGAGATCATATCGTCACTCATAAGTATATTTATAGCGTGCGGAAACTCTCAATTTTATTTTATGAGAAATGCACGCTTCCTCCTTCTTTCTAAAATTACGCTTAAAAACGTGCCGGCTTTATCAATCTCTTTAAAAAAATTTGAAAAATTCACCGGCAAAGACAACAAAATTTATTTTTAAAAATTATTGATTTTCTTCTTCATTTTCATCTTCTTGCTCTTCAATTATTTTTGTAATTTGTACCGCCATTTTTTTACCGCTTGTTCCGGGTCTGCAGTAGAATTTTTTCTTTGTGCCGACTCTGCAGAGTAAATCATCTTTTACACGTGTTTCCAACTGCAGAACATCACCAAAACCCAGCGTTAAAAATTCGCGGATTGTAATGTTAACGTCACCGACTTCAACGATAAACGGTACTTTTGTTTTCGCAATTTTTCTTTGAATCGTTGCTACTTGATCTTCGCTTTCATCTTTTGAAATTGAAGAGGCTACCCAGAATGTTGTCGTTAATTTTGACATAATCGGCTCAAGAACAAGATAAGGTATACATATATTCATCATGCCTTCAATTTCGCCGACTTTCATTTGTAAAGTGACTATGACAACCATATCACTCGGTGGTACAATTTGCGTGAATTGCGGATTTGATTCGGTCGTTTCAAGAGTCGGGTGCATTATCGTAACATTTGCCCACGCCTCTTTAAAATGTGTCATTGCGGTATTTACAAATCGACGCATAACGGCATCTTCAATTTCCGTCAAAACACGCGTTTTCATTGCCGTGTTTCCGTCTCCGCCAAATACTCTGTCGATAAATGCAAATGCAATTTCAGTTCCGACTTCCAAAATTATATTTCCTTTGAGCGGCGGAACTCCCAATACACTTATGACGCTAGGATTCGCCATCGACTGAACAAATTCCTGATATGTAAGCTGTTCGACGGAAGCGACATCGACGTTGACAATGGTTCTCAGATGTGTCGAAAGATATGTATTTAAAAGCCTTGCAAAACTTTCATGCAGCATGTAAAGCGTGCGAATTTGATCTTTTGAAAATTTATCGGGACGCTTGAAGTCGTAAACTTTTATTTTTCGACCGCTTTCGTCGCCTTTCATCTCGTCCGCATTTACGCTACCTTCATTTATACTTTGCAGCAGCTTGTCTATCTCGGATTGAGACAGTACTTCATCCGGCAATCCGCTCCCCCCTTTGTTTAGTCAAATTTAAAATTATAAATTAAAAAAATTATTGCAATAAGAAACTTGTAATATAAACTTCGTAAACAGAACCTGCTCCGAGTGAAGAATTGAGTAAATCTTTGAGTTGTTTTTTGAGTTCTTCCTGTTTGGTTGCATCGAAATCTTCAATTTTCGTTGAGCGCAGAAATTGCATTGTTGTATCCATAATTCTTGCCTCTGCCTCAGGTAACAATGTTCCTGCCTCAGAAAGATTGTCTTTTTTGCCCGGATTCATTTCAAGAACAATGCCGGCTTTTAAATATTTTCCTGCGCGAGGTCCGCCGACATTTACCAAAACGCCTTCTTTGGGATCGCCGAGTTTAATAAATACTCCGGGATCTCCGTGTCGTCCGCTGCTGTCTCCCGAATCCGATGCTGCACTTTCAACTGCCATCTTAGATACGAAATAAGCTATTCCCGTTGCAAGCAGTAATCCGACAACCACCAGCACGGCAACCAAAATTATTGGTGATTTTTTCTTTGGCTCGGGAGCCGCTGCCTCTTTCTCTTCTTCAGCCATGATTTAAATCCTCCATTAAAATTGCTTCAATGCTCGACGATACTTCATCACGCGACGAACTATATCGTCCATTGATTCATCAACGATAAGTTTTTTCCCGTTTGTTAAGGTTACTACTGTGTCCGGCGTTTCTTCGATTGTTTCTATTATTTCTGCGTTAAGCACAAATTCTCCTTTTTTTTGCGCCTCAGAATTAAATTTTGTTAATTTTATCACGAGCATAAACCTCCCATCGTTTAGAAACATATCTTCTGATTATTCATTCTTCATAAATATTTTTTTTCCTGTCAAAATTTTTTCTGTTGAAAATATTTTTCGTGCCAAAAATTTTTTTCGTATAAGTTATATAACAAGAAATAAATTTAGTCAAGAGAATTAAATTTTTTTCGCCGACTCTTTTTATTGACTTTTGAAATAATTTTTATATAATTAAGACGTTGAAATCAAAATTTGTTTAGCTTGAAAAATTTTTTTGGAGGACTTCCGATTATGCGCAGGTATACCATTTTGCTTTTAACGTCATTCATGTTGATTTTGTCTGCAACTGCAGGCTCGGCTCTTCTTGCAGGTGCCGATCAAAACAAAAAAGATATTCCTCATCAGCAATTAACCGTTTATACAACTCTTCCACCTGAACATGCCGCCATTTTATCTGAGGCTTACGAAAGTTCAAATAATGTCAGATTAAATTTCATTCCGCTTGCTCCTCACGAATTGATTCAGCGTTTAAAGAATGATTCCGTTTCAGATCCGACCGTCATTACAACTTCTGATGTAATTCTCGCGGATAAAAATGTTTTGAATGAGGCGGCGAATTTGAATTTATTGCAGCCTTACGTTTCCGAAATAAATGATGCGGTTCGTCCTGCTTTCAAAAATGAAAACGGAGCTTGGACAGGTGTTTGGTACGATCCGATAATTTTCTGCATAAATCAAGATTATCTCAAAACAATTAACGGAGACATTCCAAATTCTTGGTCTGAACTCTCAAATTATCCTAATGTTCGTATCGGCATTACTGATTTTCTTGCCGCTGAAGCATCTGCAAATTTAATGTTTCAAATGATTTCTCAATTCGGCGATTCTTATACTTTTAAAATTCTCGGTCAACTTCATCCCAAAATCGTTCAATATGCAAAATATTTATCAAATCCTGTTCGTCAGGCAGGAATGGGAGAGGTTGACATTTCTGTTGCAGTTGAAAGCGAAACTTTAAGATATATGCAAAACGGTTATCCGCTGAAAATTATTTATCCTGCCGACGGTACTGCCTATCTTTTGACGGGAGTGGGAATTTCGACAGCAGATTCATCAAAAATTAAATCTGCCGAAATATTTTCTGACTGGCTTTTGTCCGACGAGGCTCAACGTGTCCTTCAAGCCAATGGTTTTTATTTCCTGCCGACCAATCCTCAAACTTTGGCACATAAAAGATTCGCCGGCAAAGATTTAAATTTATTCGACAATCCTCAAACTTTTTCGCCTGAACAAAAACATCAATTTTTGGATCGATGGGTTAAACAAATCAGATTCGGCGGTGTTCAATGATTAAAATTTTTTTAAAATTTTTCAAAATAATTTTGATTTTTGCGTTGATGAGTTCAAATTGTTCGGCAATGAATTTTTCACAAACGACGGAACTCGGAACGATTGCAACTTTTCCGCCTGACGGTCATTTTATAATCGACGGTGCAACTTCTCTTCAAGGAAATGACTCAAAAGGTATTGCAACCTTTGGCAGTAATGAAAATATTTTGTACGTTTATTATGACAACAGTTATTTTTATTCTGAAGATTTTGCCGAGAATGCTTTTCACAGTAAGGAACTTGCCAAATCTTTCAAAATAGGCGGTAATAATATTGAAAATACTTTGACCTTGCCGATGGCTTTTCCTCATACATGTAAAATTTATCTTGTCAGCAACGACTCAAATATCAAAATGTATCTGCTGGAATATGATAAAAGTTCAGTTCCGACTTATAAAATGATAGGAAAGCGTGAGGACGGAAAATTTGTAAAATATTTTGAAACTGTCGCCGCTGAACAATATTACGGAATGAAACGTGCATTCTGTCATAATTTTTTACTGCGTGAAAATTCAATCGTCTTTGAATACGGACGCTATGATATTGCCGAAAAAAAATTTATAACGTCAACTGAACTCAGATTTATTTGGAATGACAGCGATCAATGGTTCGGCGTTGAACAATTTTTATTTAATTAAGGAGTTTTTTGATGAGTATCGGACAGATTGAAAAAAATAAATTAATTTTATTCGGAACAGGCAGCGATTTTGAAAATTTCGTATGGGACAGCAATCGCGAAAATATTTTGGCTGTTACCGATTTAAATTCGGAATTGTATCATAAGCCGATTGTTGTTAAAAATTCTCTCGGTGAAATTATTTTCAACGGCGAAATATCTTCTGTTGATGAAATTTGCAATATGGATTTTGATTATATTATTACGACTGATATTTATTCCATTGAACAAACTCATAAAATTTTGAATGAAAAAGGTATTCGCGATGATTTTATCGTCATGTATGATTATTACGTCCAATGTATTCGTGCACATACTTTTTATTCTGTTCTTGAAGAAGCCAATATTTTGAAATTGTTTGAGGCACTAAATATAAAAAATGTAATTGATATGGATTTGTTTTTTGCAGATAAATATCGTTATTCGCGAGAATATGCCGAACTTACTTTTTCTGATGCTCTTCAAGTCGATGCTTATTCTCCAAATGACGAATTGCGACCGATTTATAACAACGTTTACAGGAAGATATTTAAAAATTTTAAAGAATTTTATTTGAAAAATTATGACGCGGCAATTTTTTCGGATTATCGCTCATTTGAAGATTATTTAAAAATTTTTGATTTAATGAAAGATATTGCCGATCATATCATTTTGAGATTTCGTAAAAACTCTTCGGATTTTAAAAAATTTTCCGAGTTAAATTTCTCGAAATGGGGCGAGGTAAGAATTTTAAATTTGCCCAAAAGTTCTTTTTTTGTTATCTCTAAACATCATTCAAATGACATGAAAATTTATATTTGTTGTCATAAGCCTTGCATGCTACCGAGAGAAATAAACGGGAGTAATATTTATCAACCGATTCAATCGGGCAGAAAACTAAATCCTCCCTTTGCCTGCATTGGCGATGATACCGGCGAAAATATTTCAGAATTGCAGCCTTATATAAACGAGCTTGTCGTGCTTTATTGGATTTGGAAAAATACTTCGCATGAATATGTCGGTTTATGTCACTACAGAAGATATTTTCTTTCACGACCTTTAAATAGAAATGATATTGAAATTCCAATTTTGAACGAAGAGCAGGCAAAAGATATTTTGAAAGATTATGATATAATCACACGATTTAAATATTATGAGCGTCAGGATTCAATAATACGCAATCAATTTTTCTGGATAACGGGAACGGATATTTTTAAAAAATCTGAAATTACTATAAGAAAATGGTTGAAAATACGTCAGCCGGATTATCTTCCAATCTTGGATTATGTACTTGGAAATACAGGTTTCTTTACGAGTAATATGTTTGTAACAAGAAAAAAAGTTATTGATAAATATTGTGAATGGTTATTTTCATTTTTGATTGATGCTGTAAGAGATTTTGATGTCAAAAATTTACCGAATGATCAAGTGAGAATTTTTTCATATTGGGGCGAAATAATGCTTACCGTATGGCTTATGAATCAAAATTTAAAAATCAAACAACTTTTTTGGCACATGACACCGAAAGAAATGTGGGAGTTGCCTGAAAATAAAAATTAATGACGGGAGTTGTTGAATTTAATGAAAGCTGGCTTTGTAAGTCTGGGCTGTGCAAAAAATTTGGTAGATACGGAAGTAATGCTTGGAATAATGCAGTCACACGGGATAAAAATAACTGCCAATCCTGCTGAGGCTGATATTTTGATTGTCAATACATGTGCATTTATTGCATCGGCGAAAGAAGAATCCGTGACGACGATTTTAAATCTTGCCGATTACAAAGAAAGCGGACGCTGCAGATCGCTGATAATTGCCGGCTGTCTCGGTCAACGTTATCGCAAAGAACTTTTAGACGAAATTCCCGAAGCTGACGCGATAATCGGAACAGGTGCTTGGGATCGAATCATGGAAGCAATCGAAGAAACTTTAAAAGGCCGCCGCGTCGTAATAATCGGTGATAAAGATATTATATATGACGAAAAAACGCCGCGTATTCGTACCACTCCGAATTATACCGCTTACGTAAAAATTGCCGAAGGTTGCGATAACCGTTGTGCCTTCTGTGCAATTCCTTTAATCAGAGGTCGTCAAGTCAGTCGAACGATCGAAGATATTTGTACA
>CAJOPN010000098.1 GCA_905236285.1 uncultured Selenomonadaceae bacterium
AAAAAATTTTTTGTGTAAATATTTTGGAAGGAGATTTTAAATATGAATGAAGAGTACGATTACATTTTGAAATTTGATGATGATGACGACGATGATGATAATGATAATGACAATGACAGCGATGAACTTACGGTAAACAATTCGACAAAATCACCTGTCACAGTTGATTCATCAATCAAAGACATTGACGCATCATCACGCACGAAAGCCGTAAAAATTACAGGCAACAGTCGCGATAATGAAATTGAAGGCGGCTCAAAAAATGATACGATTTACGGCGGCAGCGGTGATGATGAAATTGATGGAAATGCAGGCAATGATAAATTGTTCGGCGAAAACGGCGATGATACAATTGAAGGCGGAAAAGGCGCAGATACCTTGACAGGCGGAAGTGGAAATGATGTTTTCGTTTACGACAGCGGCGACGGAAAAGATGTCATCACCGATTACACAAGCGGCGAAGATAAAATTAAACTTGACGATGTATCAATCACAGCTTCATCAATCAGCGGAAATGATGTTGTTTTGACAGTCGGCAGCGGTTCAATAAGATTGAAAAATGCCAAAGATAAAGCCGTCACAATTATCAATAATAACGGAACGACTTCAACAAATACCTATCGCGATACAAAAAACATGACGATAACAAATTCAGATGATTCAATCGTTACCGCAGAATCGAATACAATTACAATGAACGCAGCAAGCCGTACGAAAGCAATTAATCTCACGGGAAATACAAAATCGAATAAAATTTTCGGCGGCACAAAAAATGATACGCTTTCAGGTGGAGCAGGAAACGATTCAATTTTAGGAAATGCGGGAAATGATTCATTGAACGGTGACGCAGGTGCAGACACATTAAATGGCGGTGCAGGCAATGATACACTTACAGGCGGTGCAGGCAATGATGTATTTTTGTATGCGAGCGGACAAGGTAAAGATGTTATTACCGATTACGCAAGCGGAGACAAAATCAGAATTACATCCGGTTCACTCTCGAAAACTTCAGTCAGCGGAAATGATGTTGTTTTGACAATCGGCTCTTCAACTCTCACCGTCAAAAATATGAAAGGAAACAAAATTACTCTCATAAATTCAAAAGGAAAAACCGAGACGATGACAATCGGAGCTGATACGGTTGCAACAATTACAAATTCTACTTCGTCGCCGGTTTCATACGCCAAAAATTCCGATATAATTACAATCAACGCAACGAAAAGAACGACTGCTTTAAAAGTCACGGCAAATTCAAAAGCAAACAGCATTTCAGGCGGAAGTGGAATTGATACGATTTACGGCGGTTCAGGTAATGATACAATTTTGGGAAATAACGGCGATGATAAACTTTACGGCGAGGCAGGCAATGATTCATTGAGCGGAGGAGCCGGAGCAGATTTGTTGAGCGGAGGAAACGGTGCAGATACATTAATCGGAGGAAAAGGCAGCGATACATTTACAGGCGGATCGGGTTCTGATGTTTACGTTTATAATCCCGGTGACGGCGATGATATTATTACCGATTATGCTTCATCAGAAAAAATCAGTATCGGTTCGGGATATTATTCAACCGTTTCGAGCGGCAACAATGTCGTTATTAATGTCGGTTCGTCCTCAAGCAATTTAAACGGTTCAATTACTCTGAAAAATTCAAAATCGAAAAAATTAAACATTGTCGGTTCAGCCTCTTCCGTCACTTCTTCAAGCAATAAATTTGAAGAGCGTTGGTTCTTGGATAATTCACAATTCTCAATGCAAAATTCAGACTTGGATTCAATTTTGAATAACAAATCAAATGAAATAGCAGTCGATTATAAATTTGATGTCGAAACGAAATTTAATCAAGATGAAATTACACTTACGACAAACAAGACTGATGAAAAATAAAATTTTTAAAAATAAGTAAAAAAAATTCTCTCGTTGAAATTTAAAAAAATTCTTCGAGAGTTTTTTTTATTTTATTGTAACGACTGTTGCACCTGTTCCGCCGTCATCTATATCCGCCAATTGAAAATCTTTTACGCCGGTATTTCGTCTCAAATATTCGTGCAGTCCTTTTCTTAATGCGCCCGTGCCTTTGCCGTGAATTATTAATACATTTTTCAAGCCTGTCAAAGCGGCATCATCAATAAATTTTCCGACGATACTTTCGGCCTCATTGACCATTAAGCCTCGCACATCTATTTCACGCTGAATTGTCGCCGCGATATTTAAAAGTGCTCCCGATGTATTTCTTGTTGAAACGGAAGGTGTTGACGTTGAAATTTCTTCAGTCGTGTCTCCATGTGAAACGAATCGACAAATTGAAGATTTGACATTCGCCGTTAATGCTCCGACCTGCACGGTTAATTCATTACCATCCTTGCTGATTGCAATTACCGAACCTTTTTGATCCAATTTCGTTATATAAACTGTATCGCCGATCGAAATTTTTTGTTTGTCGAGACGTTTACCGAGTTTTTGATTTATAATACCTGGTGTCATTGATTCGGAAGCCTCCGCCAGTTTTTCGCGTGCCTCTTGAATTGTCTGTTGACGTTTTTTTATTCCCAAGTCGTCAAATTGTTCCTTGAGTGATTCAATTATTTCTTCAGCCTCGCGTTTGGTCTTGCGAATCATTGCCGCTGATTTTTCGCGTGCCTTTCTTAAAATTTCGGCTTTATTTTTATTTAATTCGTCTCTTAATTCGTTGACTTGTTTTTCAGTTTTTTCAAGGTTAATTTTTTTCTGCAAAATTTCCTGATTGCGCTGTTCATATAAAATTCTTTCATTTTCGAGAGTTGAAATTATCTTTTCAAAATTTTCATGTTCAGCCGTCATCAATTCTTTTGCACGAGAAATTAAATTTTTTGAAAGTCCCAAGCGTTGACTTATTGCAAAGGCATTACTTGCGCCGGGCATGCCGATTAAAAGGCGGTAGGTCGGTTTCAATGAATCAATGTCAAATTCGACGCAGGCATTTTCAATTCCGTCGGCAGAGTATGCAAAAGTTTTTAATTGTGAATAATGAGTTGTCGCAATCGTCGTTGCTTTTATTTCAATCAATTTTTCCAAAACAGCCTGAGCAAGTGCACTGCCTTCTTCGGGATCTGTTCCTGCTCCGAGTTCGTCGAGCAAAATTAAATCATCTGCCGCGACTTCATTTAAAATTTTTACAAGCTGATTCATATGTGCGCTGAAAGTTGACAGACTTTGTTCAATGCTCTGTTCGTCACCGATTACCGCGAAAATATTTTTGTAAATTGCAATTTCGGAACCGAATTCGGCAGGAATATACAAACCTGATTGAGTCATCATCGCCATTAATCCGAGAGTTTTTAAAGTGACGGTTTTGCCTCCGGTATTCGGACCTGTAATCAAAAGCATTTTATAAAAATCACCGATTTCAATATCAATCGGAACGACAATTTCGGGATTTATCAACGGATGCCTTGCCTTTAGAATTTTTGTTTTTCCTTCTTGATTTATAATCGGTTCGGTCGCTCTCAATTCGCGTGCAAATCTCGCTTTGGCAAATGCAAAATCAATTTCCGCCAAAATTTCCGAGTTTGTCAAAAGAATATCGCCGTATTTATTTATTTCATTCGACAATATGCGCAGTATTCGTTGAATTTCATTTTTTTCAGCCGCCGACATTTGTCTGACCGTGTTGCCGAGTTCAACTATTGCCATAGGTTCAATGAAAACTGTTGCCGCAGTTGCCGATTGATCGTGAACCAATCCCGAAAATTCGCGTCGATATTCCTGCTTAATCGGAATGACATACCTGTCTCCTCGTACAGTTACTATTGCCTCTTGAAAATATTTTTGATATGCAGGATTTTGAATAATCGTCGTCAATCTTTCTTTGATTCGAGCCTGTGCCGTCCTCAATTCATTTCGGATTCGATTTAATTCAACGCTTGCATTGTCTTTGATATTTCCGTGTTCGTCAATCGTCGCTGAAATTCTCAATTCAAGATTGCCTAAAATTTCAATCTGACTTGAACGATTTTTTAAAAGAGGAGAATCAATTTCGGTTTCTTTAAAAAATTTTTTAACGTCACGCATTGCCGCCATAGTCGAGCGAATATCAATAATTTCAATCGGTTCAAGAATTCTGCCGATTTTTACTTTTTTCAAAAATTCGCGAATATCTTTAACGTCACTCAACGGCGGAGATGAGACCGAAAAAATTTTGACGGATTCATTTGTTTCATTCAAACGACTTTCAACTTCAAAAAAATTGCCGCTCGGTTTTAAATTTTGAGCAATTTCTTTACCGAGCGTCGTCTGACATTGATTAATTAATTTCTGAAGTATTTTATCATACTCCAAAATTTCAAAAATATTTTTATTCATTTTTAATCTTCTTCAACTACCACTTCAAGATCACGATAACGAGGCATGCCAGTACCTGCAGGAATTAATTTGCCGATTATAACATTTTCTTTCAAACCGATCAAAGGATCAACTTTGCCCTTTATCGCCGCGTCAGTCAAAACTCTTGTGGTCTCTTGGAAACTTGCCGCACTCAAAAATGAATCGGTTGCCAAAGATGCTTTGGTAATTCCCAAAAGAATCGGTTTCGCAACTGCAGGTTCTCCATCTTCCTCTATCGCTTTTGTATTCGCCGCTTCAAAAGCATTCAAATCAACATATTCACCGGGCAAAAAGTCGGTTGAACCGCTCTCTTCAATTTTAACTTTGTGCAGCATTTGACGAACCATAACTTCAATATGTTTGTCGTTAATTTCAACGCCTTGACTTTTGTAAACTTTCTGCACTTCATAAACCAAATACTTTTGAGTTTCGCGAAGTCCGCAGACTCTCAAAATATCGTGAGGATTTATTGAACCTTCAGTTAATTTGTTTCCGGCTTTTATTTCCTGATTGTCTTCTACTGCCAATCTTGCGCCGTAAGGTATAGTATATTCACGCGGCTCAAGAAGTTTTGAATTAATATTTTCGGTATTCGTGACGGATTGCGTTCCATGCGGCATAATCGTAACGGTTTTGAGACCTTTTTCATTCACTCCCATTTTTATTACGCCGTCAATTTCTGCAATGATTGCATTATGTTTCGGCTTGCGTGCCTCAAAAAGTTCTTCGACGCGCGGCAAACCTTGAGTAATATCTTCACCTGCAACACCGCCTGTATGGAATGTACGCATTGTAAGCTGAGTACCGGGTTCACCGATTGATTGGGCCGCAATTATTCCGACTGCTTCGCCTACTTCGACTTCGGATTGATTCGCCAAGTCGCGACCGTAACATTTCATGCACACGCCGAATTGACTTTTGCATGTTAAAACAGATCTGATTGAAACTTTGTCTCTGACTTTTGCAATTTTATCTGCCAATTCGTCATCAATCGTTTCATTTATATATGCAATTTCTTCACCGGTTTCGGGATCAATTATATCTTCAGCCAAAACTCTGCCGACAATTCGATCTTGAAGACTTTCAATTATTCCGCTGCCTTCCTTGATTGCCTCAACTTCTATTCCTCTTATGTTATGATTTCTTACGCTCACTTCTTTGGCATCGGATTTCAAAAGCGCGTCAATTAATTCTTCGTCCAAAATATCGCCGACTTGAACAATAATTTTCGGTTCGTGATGAATCGGCTCTGAATATTCCAAAAATGCGCCTTCTGCCTCTTCAAAATTCTCGTTTTCATTTTCGCTTTCAACCGTATTATCGGCAATCGCTTTTACAACTTCCTTGCCGCTTAATTCTCTTATAATATTTGCGCGTTCAATTTTTCTTTGCTCTTCATCGTGAGTTCCGAGGACAATCGCCTCTTTAACCATGACATGCCCTGTGAAATGCTGCGTAGAAAGTGAGGTTGCACGAATCATAATTGTCGGGATATTATGTTCGCCGATTATTTCGAGTGATTCATTTGTCAGCGGTGAATCTTTTGCAACCAAAATTTCGCCTGTCTCCGAATCAATTATATTTTCCGCAACTACTCTTCCCATTAACATATCATTTAAAATTTCAATTGCGTCAAAAGTTTCTGCACAGAGTTTTGCACGAAGAATCATTAAATTAATTGTACTGATGTCGCAGTCAATTTCTCTTACGATTGTATCTTGAGCAACATCAACAAGTCGGCGCGTCAAATATCCTGAGTCTGCCGTTCTCAATGCCGTATCTGCAAGACCTTTTCTCGCTCCGTGTGAGCTTATAAAATAATCGCTGACGCTTAAACCTTCTCTGAAATTTGCAGTAATCGGCAAGTCAATAATTTTTCCTGAAGGATCAGCCATTAATCCGCGCATACCTGCAAGTTGTCGCATTTGCTGTTTGTTACCGCGTGCACCTGAATCAGCCATCATAAAAATCGGATTGAAATGATTCATTGCGTCCATCATTGCATCGGCAACGTCATTTGTCGCCTTCGTCCAATGATCTATAACTGCTTTATATCTTTCTCCTTCGGTTATTAAGCCGCGTCGATATTGTTTTTCAACTTTTGCAACTTTTCTTTCAGTCGCCGCGATAATATCTTTTTTGGCAGCGGGAACTTCGACATCAGAAATTGCAACGGTCATACCTGCGACACAAGCATAATGATAACCGAGATTTTTAACTTTGTCGATGACATCAGCCGTAACGGTTGCGCCCAATTTATAACATTTTGAAACGAGTTTGCCGAGTTCTTTTTTGTTCATCAAAATTCCCAATTTCCATTCGCCGGTTTTTGAATCTTGATTGTAATATCTGAGTTCCTGCGGCAAAATTTCATTGAAAATCATTCGACCGACTGAAGTTTTAACGAGAAGAGTCGGCGAATTTATTTGAGATTGAACCCATTTAGGCAATTCCGAATAATTTATTCTTGCAGTAATTTCAGCTTGCAATGCCAATTCATTTTGTTGATATGCCATTGTCGCTTCTGCAATTCCCGTGACAAATCTTCCTTCACCTTTTGCACCCGGTTTTAAAATCGTCAAATAATACGTTCCCAAAACCATATCTTGAGTAGGAACGATGATAGGTTTTCCGTCCTTCGGTGCAAGAATATGATTCGCCGCCAGCATTAAAATTCTTGCCTCTGCTTGAGCCTCTGCCGACAAAGGAAGATGGATTGCCATTTGATCGCCGTCGAAATCTGCATTGTAAGCAGTACAGGCAAGCGGATGCAATCTCAATGCACGACCTTCAGTCAAAACAGGTTCAAATGCCTGGATTCCCAAACGATGAAGAGTCGGCGCACGATTTAAAAGCACGGGATGTTCTTTAATAACTTCTTCAAGCACGTCCCAAACTTCAGGAGTTGCGCGTTCAACTTTTTTCTTTGCGGCTTTAATATTTGTAACAACTCCGGTAGATTGAAGTTTTTTCATAACAAAAGGTTTAAAAAGTTCAAGAGCCATTTCTTTTGGCAATCCGCATTGATGAAGTTTTAATTCGGGACCGACGACGATAACCGAACGTCCCGAATAATCGACACGCTTACCGAGTAAATTTTGTCTGAAACGTCCCTGCTTGCCTTTGAGCATATCGGAAAGAGATTTCAGCGGACGATTGCCGGGACCGGTGACGGGACGACCGCGACGACCATTATCAATTAAAGCGTCAACCGCCTCTTGCAGCATACGTTTTTCATTGCGAACAATAATATCGGGAGCACCGAGATCGAGCAGACGTTTCAAACGATTGTTGCGATTTATTACACGACGATAAAGATCATTCAAATCGGAAGTCGCAAAACGTCCGCCGTCAAGCTGAACCATCGGACGAAGATCGGGAGGAATAACGGGAACGACATCTAAAATCATATCTTGCGGATGATTGCCAGATTTTCTGAACGCCTCAACGACTTCAAGACGACGAATTGCACGAATTTTTTTCTGACTCGGAGCGTCTTTTAATTCTTGTCGTAATTGTTCGCTCATTTCTTCCAAATTCAATTCTGCCAAAAGTTCCTTGATTGCTTCAGCTCCCATTCCGACTTTGAAAGAATCTCCATATCTTTCACGATTTGCACGATATTCACTTTCAAGCAAAAGTTGTTTTTTCTGTAAACCGCTGTCACCCGGATCGATGACAATGTAACTTGCAAAGTACAAAACTTTTTCGAGAGCACGCGGAGAAAGATCAAGAATCAATCCCATACGTGAAGGAATACCCTTAAAATACCAAATATGACTGACAGGTGCGGCAAGTTCAATATGTCCCATTCGTTCACGTCTGACCTTTGCGCGTGTGACTTCAACGCCGCAACGATCGCAAATTATTCCTTTGTAACGAATCCTTTTATATTTTCCGCAATGACATTCCCAATCGCGAGTAGGTCCGAAAATTCTTTCGCAAAAAAGTCCGTCGCGTTCCGGTTTAAGAGTTCTGTAATTAATCGTTTCGGGTTTTTTGACTTCGCCGTAACTCCATTCACGAATTTTTTCGGCGGAGGCAAGACCAATTCGCATTGAATCAAAAATATTAACGTCAAGCATAAATTCACGCTCCAAAATCAGCAATTCAAAAATTAAATATCTTCGGGATCATTTTTCGGCTTGAGATGAGAAATATTTCCGAAAGAATCAAAATCAGAAAGATCATCGACATTATCAATATTAGAATCAACGGTGTCATCAAGATCGTCAAGTGAAATATTTCTTTCAGATTCCGACAAATTTTTCAAATCGGCAATAATTTGTTCATCGGTAGTGAAATCTTCGTTTTCGTCCTCGTCATTATTATCGACACTATTGTCATCGTCGTAATCGGTTAAAATTTGAGATTGATCAATATCGTCAATCGGTTCGGGCGGCATTGGCGGAGGCGGATTTTTTCCGAGATTTCCGACATCGAGACCGAGATTGTCAGCCTTATTTCTGATTGAACGATCGTCGTCATCTTCTTCATCTTGAATTGCAATTTCTTTTGCGTCTTCAGAGAGAACTTTTATGTCAAGTCCGATTGATTGCAATTCTTTGATTAAAACTTTAAAAGATTCGGGAACGCCGGGTTCGGGAATATTTTCACCTTTAACGATTGCCTCATATGCTTTTACGCGGCCGACGACATCATCAGATTTAACAGTCAAAATTTCTTGAAGAGTATAAGATGCGCCGTAAGCCTCAAGAGCCCAGACTTCCATTTCACCGAAACGTTGACCGCCGAATTGAGCTTTACCTCCGAGCGGCTGTTGAGTGACGAGAGAATAAGGACCGGTTGAACGCGCATGAATTTTATCGTCAACGAGATGATGAAGTTTCAACATATAAACGCAACCGACGGTAACGGGATTTTCAAAAGGTTCTCCCGTGCGTCCGTCGTAAAGAATGGTTTTGCCGTTTGCATTCATTCCTGCAGCGACCATTGTATTAATTACGTCTTGCTCGCTTGCACCGTCAAAAACAGGTGTTGCAATGTGAAGACCTGCGACATCGGGAATAGGAATTTTATTTTTTTCAAAATCATAACCGAAGTCCATGAGACGTTGAACGACCGGAAAATCATTTAAATCTGCATTTTTAATTTTGTCAATCTGTGCAGAAATTTGTTTTCCGATTTCGCGAGCCGCCATTCCCAAGTGAGCCTCAAGAACTTGACCGATATTCATACGAGAAGGAACGCCGAGAGGATTTAAAACAATGTCAACGGGAGTACCGTCAGGCAAAAATGGCATATCTTCCTGTCGCATGATTCTTGAAACAACGCCTTTATTGCCGTGGCGACCGGACATTTTGTCTCCGACTGAAATTTTTCTTTTTTGAGCAATATAAACTCTGACGAGACGATTTACCCCGGGACTTAATTCATCGTTGGTGTCGCGATCAAATTCTTTTATTTCAACAATTTTTCCTGCCTCACCGTGAGGAACTCTCAACGAGGTATCACGAACTTCACGAGCTTTTTCACCGAAAATTGCGCGAAGTAATCTTTCTTCAGCAGTCAATTCGGTTTCGCCTTTCGGAGTAACTTTTCCGACGAGAATATCACCGGGACGAACATCAGCACCGATCGCAACAATTCCATCAGCATTTAAATCTTTCAAAGCATCTTCGCCGACATTTGGAATATCGCGAGTAATTTCTTCCGAGCCGAGTTTTGTATCCCTTGACTCACATTCGTATTCTTCAATGTGAATTGATGTATAAATATCACGTTTAAGAAGATTTTCACTCAACAAAATTGCATCTTCGTAATTAAAACCTTCAAAAGGCATGTAAGCGACGATTATATTAAAACCCAAAGCCAATTCGCCGTGATCGGTAGCAGGTCCGTCTGCAATCGCTTGACCGTTTTCAACATGATCGCCGAGTGCAACAATCGGAATTTGATTTATACATGTGCCTTGATTTGAGCGACGGAATTTTAAAAGGCTGTATTTATCTTTGTCGTGAGGATCAACATCGGGAAGTATTTCGATGTAATTTGCGTCGATTGATGAAACGACACCTGCACGTTTGGCGAGAACCATAACGCCGGAATCGCGAGCGGCTTTTTGTTCCATACCTGTACCGACGAGAGGAGCTTGAGTTCTCAAAAGCGGAACTGCCTGACGCTGCATATTTGCACCCATTAATGCACGATTGGCATCATCATTTTCAAGGAACGGAATCAAAGCGGTTGCAATCGAAACAACCTGTTTAGGTGAAACGTCCATGTATTGAACGGAATTTTTCGGATAAAGACCTGTATTTTCATGGAAACGTGCGACGACTTCGGAATTTTTAAAAGTACCGTCGGAATTTAACGGCTCATTTGCTTGAGCAATGACAAAACCCAGTTCGGTATCTGCTGAAAGATAATCAACTTTAGTCGTAACTTTTCCATCAACAACGCGGCGATAAGGAGTTTCCATAAAACCAAATTCATTTATACGCGCATAATTTGCAAGTGAACCGATTAAACCGATGTTTGGACCTTCAGGCGTTTCAATTGGACACATGCGGCCGTAATGTGAATTGTGAACGTCGCGAACTTCAAAACCTGCACGCTCACGACTTAAACCGCCGGGACCGAGTGCAGATAATCTTCTTTTATGAGTCAATTCGGATAAAGGATTGTGCTGATCCATAAATTGAGAAAGCTGAGATGATCCGAAAAATTCTTTAATCGCGGCGACAACCGGACGAATATTAATTAAAATTTGCGGCGTGATAATTTCAGAATCTTGAATGGTCATACGTTCACGAACAACACGCTCCATTCTCGCCAATCCGATTCGATATTGATTTTGCAAAAGTTCGCCGACACTTCTCACGCGACGATTGCCGAGATGATCAATATCATCAACATTTCCGATGCCGTCAATCAAATTTAAAAGATAAGAAATAGCGGCGCAAATATCGGGAGTAGAAATAACGCGACGTTTATGAATATCTTGAGTCGGAGCGCAAACGAGAGTAATTGTATCGGTTGAAGAAAAAGCATCGGCATGAGGAAGAGGATTTTTTGAATCCGTCGCCGATGAGGCATAAATTTTTAATTTAATCGGAGAAGTAAAGCCGCCGAGCGAATCATTTACATCAAGATCAAAAATTTCAGCCTCACGAGATGAATCAATCGAATCAAGAATTTCTTGGGTAACGAGAGTATCGGCAGGAATTAAAATTTCGCCGGTAGATTTGTCGATAATCGGTTCAGCTAAAATTTTATCTTTGAGACGAGATTTCCAGCCGAGTTTTGAAGTGACTTTGTAACGACCGACTGATGCCAAATCGTAACGCTTGGGATCAAAAAACATTGCGTAAAGTAATTGTTGAGCAGAATCGGCAGTCGCAGGTTCACCGGGACGAAGGCGATGATAAATTTCGATAAGTGCCCTTTCTTTTGAATCGACATCAGGATTTAAATCAATTACGGATTTAATGCGCGGATCATTGTCGAAAATATCAAGAATTTGTTGATCTGATTCAATGCCGAGAGCACGGAGCAAATAAGTAACAGGCATTTTTCTGGTGCGATCGACACGAACGGAAATAATATCTGAAGGATCGGATTCAAGTTCAATCCAAGCTCCGCGATTTGGAATCAAAGTTGCCTTGAAAAGAGATTTGCCTGATGAATCAATAGATTTTTCATAATAAGCACCGGGACTTCTGACAAGCTGCGAGACAATGACACGTTCGGCACCGTTAATAATAAAAGTGCCGGTTTCAGTCATCAAAGGAAAATCGCCCATAAAAACAGTTTGCTGTTTAACCTCTTTGACTGAACGAGTGCCGTCGGGATTTTTCGTGTAAGAAACGAGATTAACATTAACTTTGATGGGTGCGGCATAAGTTGTATCACGTTCCTTACATTCTTCAAGAGAATATTTCGGTTCGCCGCGTGTGAAATCTGTAAAAAATAATTCGAGGTCGCCCGTGAAATCTGAAATGGGAGAAATATCATGCAAAATTTCACCGAGTCCGTGATTGATAAACCAGTTGTAAGAATTAATTTGAATGTCGAGGAGGTGAGGCATTTGCATAACCTCTTTGATACGAGCATAAGAATAACGAGTACGTTTACCTGTCTTAACGGGATTGAACATTAAGCGAATCACTCCAAACATAACAAATACGACAATTCTAAAAAGAGATAGAAAAGTCGTCAAAAAAAATTATAAAATTGCCGCGAAATGATCCTGCAGAGCTGAAACGATACGTTCAGAGGCATGACCATCACCGAAAGGATTTTTAGCGGAAGACATTTTTTGATATTCATTATTATCGGTAAGAAGAAGTTTTGATTCTGAAAACACACGTTCGGAATCTGTGCCGATGAGTTTAACCGTACCTGCATCGACTGCTTCGGGACGTTCAGTCGTGTCACGCAAAACAAGGACAGGTTTACCGAGTGCGGGAGCTTCTTCCTGCAGACCGCCCGAATCTGTCAAAATTAAATATGAACGAGCCATAAGATTTGCAAAAGGCTGATAATCAAGCGGATCAATTAAATGAACTTTTTCGAGATTGCCGAGTTCTTGAAAAACAACTTCGCGAACTTTCGGATTTTTATGAACGGGAAAAACAATTTGAACATCGTCAAATTCTTTCAGAAGAACTAATTTTTTCAAAGCCTTGTAAACATGGCGGAGAGGTTCACCGAGATTTTCGCGTCTATGAGTGGTTACAAGCAGAATCCGATTATTTTTAAAATCAATACGTTCAAGTAAAGGATCATTAAAAGAAAAATTATCTGAAACAGTTTTAAAAAGAGCATCGATAACAGTATTACCGGTAACGAAAATTTTTGATTCGTCAACGCCTTCACGGAGCAGATTATTTTTTGAGGCGTTGGTCGGAGAAAAATGTAAATCTGCAATTGCACCTGTCAATTTTCTGTTGAGTTCTTCAGGAAAAGGCGAATATTTATTGCCGGTTCTCAGTCCCGCCTCAACATGACCGACAGGAATTTGATGATAATATGCCGCGAGAGATGCTGCAAAAGTTGTTGTTGTATCACCGTGTACGAGAATAATATCAGGTTTAACTTTTTCAAGAACTTTATGCAAGCCGAGAAGAGCTTTCGAAGTAATATCAAAAAGAGTTTGATTTTCAGACATGATATTCAAATCGAAATTCGGCTTAATTTTAAAAAGATGAAGAACTTGATCGAGCATGTCGCGATGTTGAGCCGTGACGGTGACGACAGAATCAAAATTTTGATTTGAGTCGAGAGCAAGAATAACGGGAGCCATTTTGACAGCTTCAGGGCGAGTGCCGAAAATGGACATGACTTTAATTTTTTTCATAGCAAAACCTTCAATCTTAATTAGTTCGGATTGAGAAGATGCCGATTTTCAAAGCACCGTAGAGAATAGCGGCAAGGACAATCAGAAGAATGAAAATTGCGAATTGAGAACTTACTTCAGTAAGAGCAACGGCACTTAAACCAAGCAAAGCAGAAATAACATACATGAGCAAAACTGCCTGACGCTGAGAAAAACCGAGTGCCAGAAGTCGATGATGAAGATGACCTTTATCGGGTTTAAAAATCGGAACGTGACCGCGAAATCTGCGAATGATTGCAAAAGTAGTGTCGAGAATGGGAAGACCGAGAGCGAGAATCGGAACAAATAAAGCAATCGTTGCAGCGGATTTAACGGCACCGATAATTGAAATTCCGGCAAGCATGAAACCTAAAAACAATGCGCCGGAATCTCCCATAAAAATTGAAGCCGGATTAAAATTATAAAATAAAAATCCGACGGCGGCTCCGGCAATCGCGGCAGTCAAAACAGCAACGAGTAAAATATTATCTTCCATAGCGACGAGCAGAATTGTAACGGCGGCAATGGAAGAAATACCGGCAGCAAGTCCGTCAAGTCCGTCAATTAAATTAACAGTATTTGTAATGCCGACGAGCCAAAAAATTGTCGCGGGAATTGCGAAAAAATCCAAGTAAATATAATCGCCGAAAGGATCGGAAATAAAATCAATCCGAACATCGAAGAGAATGACGAGAATTGAAGCCGCAATAATTTGACCGAGAAGTTTAACTTTAGCCGGAAGATTTTTGTAATCGTCAATCAAACCGACGGCGAAAATAACAGAGCCCGAAAAAATTAATCCGATAATCTCTTTAAAAAATTCATCAGGAAAATCGGCGAAAATCATAACGGAAAGAGTTGAAAGCATAAACGCCGAATAAATTGCAACTCCACCGATACGCGGAATAGGTTTATTGTGAACTTTTCTTGAGTCGGGTTTGTCGAGAGCACCGGTTTTTGCAGCAAGAGCAATAACAGCCGGAGTGGCAAGAATTGCAACGACGAAAGCAAGGAAAAAAGCCGCAACGAAAACAGGCATCATATCACAGCTCCAATACAAAGAAGATAAAGTTAAGTAAAATAATGGATTATTATACACTTGCAAAAAATTAATGTCAATAAAAATTTATTAACAGTCTTGACAAGGCTGCAAGTGTGGAGTAAAATTACACGCGAAAATTGACGTAAGAATGAACGTTGCATTAGCCCCGTGCGCTCATTTTGAAACGTTGAAATTGAAATAAAAATTTTACAGGGGGTCGAAATTATGAATCCGATGAAGCCAACCACGATGGCGAAAACGGAAGAAATTGAACGCAAATGGTATTTGGTAAATGCAGAAGGCAAGACAGTCGGTCGTCTTTCTTCCGAAATAGCAAAAGTATTGAGCGGAAAAAATAAACCGATATGGACACCGCACGTTGATACAGGTGATTATGTAATAGTAATAAATGCTGAAAAAATTGTATTGACGGGAAAAAAATTCCGCAAGAAAGAATATTTTCATCACACGGGTTATCTCGGCGGAGCAAAATTTGCACAAGCACGTGAATGGATGGAAAAATATCCCGAACGCGTAATTGAACATGCAGTAAGAGGAATGCTGCCGAAAAATAAATTGGGCGAAAACATGTACAGAAAATTGCACGTTTACAAAGGCAGTGAGCATCCGCATGCCGCACAAAAACCTGAAGAACTTGAAATAAAAGTTTTTGAATCGAAACATTCTCAGCAATATGTAAGAAAATAATTTGAGAATAAAAATAAATTGGAGGATCGAAATGGCACAAGTAAGTTATTACGGTACAGGTCGCCGTAAAAGCTCGATTGCAAGAGTCCGTTTAATTCCCGGTGACGGCAAAGTTACAATCAACGGACGCGATATGAAAGAGTATTTGGGACTTCAAACATTGGAATTGATAGTCAGACAACCGCTCGTTTTGACTGAAATGAATGATAAATATGATGTAATTGCAAGCGTGAAAGGTGGAGGAGTAAGCGGACAAGCCGGAGCAATTCGTCACGGAATAACACGTGCATTGATGGAATTGGACGCGGGATTGAGACCGGCATTAAAAAAAGCAGGTTTTGTAACACGTGATCCGCGAGAAAAAGAACGTCGCAAATATGGACTTAAAAAAGCTCGCAAAGCGTCACAATTCTCGAAACGTTAAAAATTTATTTTTAAAATAAATGAAAAAAATTTTTTGAACTCGAAAAAAATTAAACGCATTAAAGAGAGCCGATTATTTCTGTCCGATATAAAAACCGGAAATAATTCAGGCTTTATTTTTTTTGTTATTGACTTGAAGGATTTGCAAAGTTAATGTAGAATGTGCAAATAGGAATTTTATAAAATATCAGAGAGATGAATTGTTTTAAAAAAATTAAGGGAAAAATTTTGAAGGAAGGAAGTGTAAAATCGAAGTGTTGGATCAAATAATGAGTTCAAACAATTTTAATTATCTGCCGCGAGCAATGGAAGCAGCGAATATCAGACAAGAAGTAATTTCTCATAACATTGCAAATGTCAATACTCCGAATTTTAAAAAAAGCGATCTGGTCTTTGAAGAATTGCTTGCAAAAGAACTTTACGGAGAAGACACCGGCAACAAATTGCAAATGGTAAGAACTCACGATAAACATTTGCCGCCTGCAGAAATTCCATTCGTCGCGATACCTTCAATCGTTCCGAACAATCAAACGCTGATGAGAGTAGACAATAATAACGTCGACATTGATATTGAAATGGCAAATCTTGCAAAGAATCAAATTTATTTCAATGCTTTGTCAACGCAAATGTCAAATTACGTAAAAGAACTGAAAAATGTAATAACGAGCGGACAGAGCGGTTAAGATTTATTAAAAATCATTTAGCAAAGATTGGAGAAAAAATAAATGGGAATGTTTACAGGGATAGATGCGTCAGCGTCGGGACTCACAGCTGAACGTTTGAGAATGGACGTAATATCAAACAACATAGCCAATGCAAACACGACGAGAACAGATCAAGGCGGAGCATATCATCGCCGCTATGTAGTTTTCATGCCGCGTGAAAAAGAATTGCAAAGTTTTGAAGACATTTTTAAAAGAGCAGTCGGAAACAAAAAAGGAACAGGCGAAGGTGTAAGAGCAGTAGCAATCGCCGAAGATCCCGAACAAGGTCCGCTGGTTTATGATCCGAGTCATCCTGATGCAAATGAAGAAGGTTACGTTGAAAAGCCGAATGTAAATATAGTTGCGGAAATGGTGGACATGATAACCGCACAAAGAGCATATGAGGCCAATGCAACGGCAATAAATGCAGCTAAAAGCATGGCGATGAAAGCACTTGATATTTCCGGCAGCTGATTTTAATAAATAAATTTTTTAATGATTTTTGTTGATGATTTGAAAAGAAGGTGAAGAAAATGGAAATAGAACCGTTGCTGATGACACCTGTGCAAATGCGAGCACAAAGTCATCTCGGAGAGGAACAACAACCTGAACCGCCAAAATCTTTTGGAGAATTTTTAGTCGATTGCTTGAAGGCAACAAATGAACTTCATCATCAATCTGAGGCTCTAAATGCAGCTCTTGCCGCCGGAAGAGTTGAAGATGTGTCACAAGTGATGGTTGCCGGACAAAAAGCTGAAATCGCAGTCCAACTCGCCCTTCAACTTAGAAACCGAGCAGTCTCGGCTTATCAAGAAATGATGAGAATGCAAGTTTAATTTAACGAAGGGATGAGACCATAACATGGCAGATTGGATAGCGAAATATCGAGAGCTATGGAACAGATATACAGGCAGACAACGTTATATAATCGTAGGTTCTGCAGTCGGATTTCTGTTGTTGCTCTTGGGTATCAGCTTTTGGTACGGCAGCAAGCCGGATATGGTGCCGCTGTACACCAATTTGGAAACAAAAGATGCCGGCG
>CAJOPN010000099.1 GCA_905236285.1 uncultured Selenomonadaceae bacterium
CTTTCATTTAATGCAAATTTGAGTACGGAAGACATGATTGAAGACGCGGCATTAAAATATAATGTTGATTCAAAACTTGTAAGAGCGGTTGCAATCGCCGAATCAAATATGAATCAAGATGATATTTCGGACGCGGGAGCAATCGGAGTAATGCAATTAATGCCTGAAACTGCGGCAGGTCTCGGAGTTGATCCTTATGACGAGCAGCAGAATATTGAAGGCGGAGCAAAATATTTAAGACAAATGCTCGACACTTTTGGCGGAAATGTAAAAAAAGCAGTTGCAGCTTACAATGCGGGACCCGGAGCTGTTCAAAGGTACGGCGGAATTCCACCTTACAGCGAGACACAAAATTATGTCGGTCGCGTAATGGATTTATACAGATAAGGTGAGAGCATGGCAGGAAAAGCAGGAAAAATTGGCGGAATCGTCAAGAAAATTTTTAAATTTATTTTGTTTTTGTTACTGCTTGCAATTTTGGCAGTCGGAGGATTTGCGGCAGGAATTTATTTTCAGTTGATAGACAGCGAACAAACTCAACAAGTCAATGAGGTTTTAAAACTTTGGAAATTGCCGGTAGTCGGAGAATATTTTGAAAAGCCTGAAGGATATGTTGAGGAGGAAGAAGAGGAAGAGCCGGAAGAAGAACCCGTTCAGCCTGAACCAAAACCTGAAGAAGTCGCGGCGAATCTTCAAAATCAAAATCAAGCGGCAAGTTCTGCAGTAAACAAACCTGATCCAAAGAAATCAAAAGAAGTTAAAGTATCACAAAAAGATATTGAAAAGCAAATGCAGGAACGAGAGGCCGCCGAAAAAAAACGTGTATCAAAATTGGCGAGAATTTACGGCAACATGAAAGCGGAACAGGCGGCGGAGGCATTGGGATATGTTGATGTTGATACTGCAGTCATAATTTTGCAAAAGATGAATGAAGATGCAGTCGGACAAATTTTAGCGAAAATGGATCCGACTTTGGCAGCACAGATAACGCAAATGCTTTTTGAAGGAACTCAACGCCGCGTAGTTGCTCCGACTGACAGACAAAATCAACAAATGCAGCAGCTTGAAGAACAATTACAATAATCAGCAAATTCGGGGAACGATTGCACCGAGAGGCATATCGACGACGCGAATTGAACCTATTGAAGTTTTCAAACCGACTTGTCCGCGTGATTCGTCAATGACTTCACCTATAATTGCGGAATTTTTTCCGTATTTGTGACTTCGCATAATTTTTAAAACATTTTCTACATCATCATCAGGCACGAATGCAATAAATTTTCCTTCGTTGGCAAGTTCCAAGACATCAAACCCTAAAATTTCACAAACGCCGCGAACTTCATCACGAACAGGCAAATTTTCTTCATCAATGATTATTCCGACGTTCGACGCAGTTGCAATTTCATTCAAAACTGCTGCAACTCCTCCGCGTGTCGGATCTCTCAACATAGAAATATTCGGAGCGGCTTTTAAAATTTTTTCGGTTAAATCATTCAAAGGTGCACAGTCGGAATTTAAATTTAATTCCAAACCGTGACGACTTGCCAAAATTGCCGCCGAATGATCTCCGATTGTGCCGCTGATTAAAATCTTCATGCCTGCCTTAACGGTATGAGGATTTATTTTTGTGCCTTCAATTATTTCTCCGATTCCTGCCGTATTGATAAAAATTCCGTCGCATTGACCTTTCGCGACAACTTTTGTATCGCCGGTTACAATTTCAACTCCCGATTCATTCGCCGCTGTTTTCATCGACACGATAATTTTTTTCAAATCATCAATCAAAAATCCTTCTTCAATAATAAATCCGACTGAAATATATTTCGGAATTGCACCGCTCATTGACAAGTCGTTTACAGTTCCGCAGATTGATAATTTTCCTATGTCGCCTCCTCTGAAAAATAAGGGCTTAATCACATAGCTGTCAGTCGTAAAGGCAATTTTTGAAGAATTTAAATTTAAAATTGATCCGTCATGTAAAATATTCAGCGTCGAATTATCAAAGACAGGCAAAATTATTTTTTCCAAAAGTTCGCGGCTCATCACTCCGCCTGCTCCATGTGCCAAAGAAATTTTTTCATTCAAAATTATCACCTCAAAAAAATTTTTTCAACTTCAAAAAAAATTTACGAATCAATTATATCACAGCATAAAAAATTTTTTGCAGGAAAATTTCAACGTTGATAGAATTAAAAAATTATATTCAAAATTCGGAGGTTAGAAAATGAAAGATTATTCAACGCAAAATATTCGCAATGTGGCAGTAGTCGGACATGGAAAAACCGGCAAAACTTCAATTCTTGAGGCAGCATTATTTAATTGCGGTGCAAATAAACGTCTCGGCAAAGTTGATGACGGAACGGGAATGCTCGATTATGAAGCTGAAGAAACAAAACGTAAAATGACAATCAGCGATTCGCTTGCCGTGACTGAATGGAAAAATTCAAAAATAAATTTCATTGATACGCCCGGCTATCCCGATTTCGTCGGTGAAGTTTTGGGCGGACTTTCGGCGGCTGATTCTGCATTGATAATAGTTGCGGCAAATTCCGGAGTGGAAGTTGAAACAGAAAAATCTTTTGCACTCTGTGAAGATATGAAATTGCCGCGTGCATTTTTCATTAACAAAATGGATCGCGAACATGCAAATTTTGAAAAATGTATCGCTGATCTTCAAGCAAAATTCGGCAAAAAAGTTGTACCCGTTCAAGTGCCGATCGGTGCAGAATCATCATTCAGCGGCTTAATTGATCTCACAAACAGAAAAGATGTACCTGCAGATTTGGAAGACGAAGTTGAAGAATATCATATGCAAATGGTTGAATATGCGGCTGAAGGTACAGAAGAAATTATGGAAAAATATCTTGAAGAAGGAGAACTTACAGACGCAGAAGTTATAACGGGACTCGTCGGCGCAATCAAAAATTGTGATATTTTCCCGGTATTCGTCGGCAGCGCACTTCAAAATATCGGAATAAAAGAACTTCTTGATGCAGTCGTCGAAAAATTCCCGACACCTGCAGACAAAAAAGGAATTAATCCGAAAAATGATGAAGAAATTGAAAGAAAAGTTACAGATTCATTCAGCGGACAAATTTTCAAAACGATGGTTGATCCGTTCGTCGGACAGATGAGTTATTTGAGAGTAATCAGCGGCGACATGAAAGGTGACGCAACTTATAATCTTTACGGCTCAAGCAGCGGACAGGAAAGATTGAGCGGAATTTTCAC
>CAJOPN010000100.1 GCA_905236285.1 uncultured Selenomonadaceae bacterium
AATCTTTGTAATAAATCGGTGTGGCTGAATCTGAAAGAACTCGATAGGCAATATCAACTTCAGTCATACTCGGATAATCTTTTTCCATTTTTAATTTCTCCTTTTTACATTGATTCGGGTGCAGAAACACCGAGCAAATTTAATGCATGTTTGATGACGTGTGCAGTTACTTTTATTAAGGCAAGACGTGCCGACGCAAGATCCTTTTCAACGCCGATGATTCTGCAGTCACGATAAAAAGCATGAAACAATGCTGCAAGTTCATAGACGTAACGAGTCATTTTTTGCGGTGCATAATCCTGCGCGGCTTTTTCAATTTCATCTTCATAATCAATAATTTTATTAATCAAATCAATTTCAGATGAATGAGTCAGCAAATTAAAATTCGGTTTTTCATCAATAAAAATTTTCATCTCTAACGTTTGCCTGAAGATGCTACAAATTCTGGCATGAGCATATTGAACATAATAAACGGGATTATCGGCAGATTTTTTCTTTGCGAGATCGAGATCAAAATCAAGCTGACTTTCCATTGAACGCATGAGAAAAAAATATCTTGCGGCATCAGTTCCGACTTCTTCCATCAATTCGCGAAGAGTTATTGAATTGCCGGTGCGTTTCGACATTTTAACGAGTTCACCACCGCGATAAAGTGCGACCATTTGTAAAAATAAAATTTGTAATTTTTCAGCGTCAAAACCAAGTGCAGACATAGCCGCTTTAACTCTGCAGACATATCCGTGATGATCTGCTCCCCATATATTAATAATTTTTTCAAAGCCGCGTTCAAATTTATTTTTGTGGTAAGCAATATCAGCCGCAAGATAAGTAGGTTCTCCGTTTTCGCGGACAACAACTCGATCTTTGTCATCGCCGTATTTTGTCGAATTTAACCAAAGTGCTCCGTCTTTTTCGTAAATTGTGCCGTTGTCTCTCAAAATTTTTATTGCCGAATTAATTTTATCGGGATGCAATGTTCTTTCACTAAACCAGACATCAAAATTAACTTTAAAATTTGCCAAGTCTTTTTTTAACTCGGACATTTTATCAATATAAGCCAAGTCTCCCAAAATTTTTAAGCGTTCATCTTCGGAAAGATTTAAAAATTTGTCGCCGTGTTCTTGAATAATTCTTTCGGTCGTGTCAATAATATCTGCGGCGTGATAACCGTCTTCGGGAAATTCGACATTCTTTTGAAAATGTTCAAGATAACGAGCATTGACTGATTTGGCAAGATTATTCATCTGATTGCCTGCGTCGTTGATATAATATTCAGCCTCGACATTGTAACCGGCAGCACGCATTATATTTACGATTGCAGAACCTGCCGCTGCACCTCTTCCGTGACCGACATGCAGAAGTCCCGTCGGATTTGCACTCACATATTCGACTTGAATTTTTTCATTGTTTTTATTCGCAAGTTGTCCGTAATTTTCATTATTAAAAATTTTTTCAAAGGTATCATAAATAACGGTCGGTTTGAGATAAAAATTTAAAAATCCCGCTCCCGCAATTTCAATTTTTTCAAGCCATTCGGTTTTGCCGCTCATTTTCATTGCAAGATGATCGGATTCAATTTTATTTCTGAGCTCCTCAGCAATTTTTTTTGGATTCGTATGAAAAATTTTTGCCGACTGCATTGCAAAATTTGTTGCGAAATCCCCAAATTCTTTTTTCGGCGGCACTTCCAATAAAATTTCAGGCAATTTGTCATTTTCATTGAGCTTAAAAATTCCGTTTTCAATCATAAAATTCGCCGCGTCCGAAATTGCCTTCTCTAAAATATTTTTGATTTGCAAATTATCAACCTCCAAATTTCAACATAAATAGGAATCAGGAATAAATTTAAAAAAACATTCCCAATTCCCATGAAAAATTTTCATTGATTACATATCTCTGTCAACGGCAATTGCAATATCAACTTTATGTCCGCCCATATCCATTTCAATAGTTAAATATTGACCGCTGCCGATTTTAATTTTTGTATCCTTGCCGACAGTTACAGACGGCGTAGAAATATCAACTTCCAATTCAAGCGCAGTTAAATTTGTCGCAGTATTCGCCGCAAGCATGTTGCTCATCTCGGCGATTGCAGATTGAGCCATTGCATCAACTTCATTAATCGGCATTCCCATCATCATCGTTGACGCGATAAATTTTGCCGTATCATCATTCATATTGTATATAACATTGCCGCGAATTTGTTTTGTAAATCCCAACATAACTGCAACGCCGAAATTTGTGATAACTTTACTCTGAACATATGCTCGCGTACGCTTCGGAATTGGAAAACCGATTTGCGGCATGACAGTGATGAAGGCATCAATAAACGGATTTATTAATTTTGCATCCACAACTTCATTCTCCTTCCGCAAAACCGACATTTATAAAAATATCACCGACTTGACTTGAGGCAGTAAGTTTAAAAGTCGTGAGTTTCGGACTTGCAATTTTTATTCCCGAGCCGCTTATTGTTCCCGGCGGTGTGATTCTCATTTCTTTATCTTTGAAAACGTCATTAATATTTGATGCGCCGCGACCGATTACAATATTTGCCGCCTCTTCAACTGCCTCATTCATTTCTTCGTCAGTAACTTCATCTGTACCGAGCATGGTTGAAGTAAATGCCTTGACTGTATCGCGTGACATATACATGATGGCACGTCCGACCGGATAACCTGTCAAACCGATTATCACCGCCACGCCGTCAATTTCCAAATATCTTTTGTCATATGAATCAACGCTCGTTTTGCTGTTTACTCCGATTATATTTAAAAGACCTTGTTGAAGTGCTCTCTCAAATGCTTTGGCATATGATTCACGCAAAACGGCAACTTTATTCGCCTGCTGCTGAGACAAAAGCAATAGAGTATCAATGATGTCGTTAGTACTCACAGGTTTTTGAAGAAATGCACTTATTCCGACCGCTCTTCCTTTTGCAACCAGGCTTGCATCTTTCATTGCACTTATCATTATAATTTTTGCTTCAGGATCAAAGCCGCGAATTCTTTTAGTACATTCTATACCATCAGCGTCAGGCAAATTCATATCCATAGTTACAAGTTCCGGATTGTGCTCTTGATAGAGTTTTAATGCTTCAGCAGCGTTTGCTGCCATTGCAACAACTTCAAAATTAGTTTTAGAGAGATGATTTGCCAGAATTGTCCTGCTGATTTTCGAGTCGTCAACAATCATTACTCTAACTTTTTCCACCGGCGCTCACCTGCTTTCAAATTAAAAAATTAAAATTTGCTCTTTCAAGCACGTTACCATAATTATCAAAATATTATTCGCCGCTTTTTTACAAAAAACCTTTTAACAAATAAAAAAATTTTTTTTATCAAACGATGTCAATTTTTTCATTTGAATGAGCCGTGATTATATCTTTTGTAATTTTTCCGTCCTTAACGAGAATTTGACGATCGGCAGCTTGAGCAATGTCAGGTTCGTGAGTGACCAAAATAATTGTTGAGCCGCTTGAATGTAAGTCACGAAAAATTTCCATTATTTCGCCGGTTGATTTTGTGTCAAGATTTCCTGTCGGTTCATCTGCCATGATGATCGACGGCTTCATTGCTATTGCTCGTGCGATTGCAACTCTTTGACGTTGACCGCCGCTCAATTCTGACGGAAGATGTTCGGCGCGATCTGCAAGTGAAACTTTTTCAAGTGCCTCTCTTGCCATTTCAAAACGATTTGATGTTTTTATTCCGGCATAAACTGCAGGCAGTGCAACATTTTCCAAAGAATTTAATTTCGGCAACAGGTTAAAGTTTTGAAATACAAATCCGATTGTTTTATTTCTGATCGCTGCAAGTTCATCATCAGATAAATGACTGACTTCTTGATTTAAAAGTTTGTAAGAGCCTTCAGTCGGACGATCCAGACAGCCTAAAATATTCATCAATGTAGATTTCCCACTTCCTGACGGTCCCATTAATGCAACAAATTCTCCTTGATTTATCGTTAAGTCTACTCCGTTTAATGCCGCGACGATTTCAGATCCCATTTTATATAATTTTTTAACGCCGTTCAACGTTACAACATTTTTCATAAAATTTCACCGCAATTTTTATTTTAATTATATCACACAAATTGAAAATTTTAAAAAAAATTTGACACGCGGCGATTGATTGTTACATAATAAATAAAAAATTTTTCAGAGGTGAAAAAAATTTTGTTGTCAAGAATAAAATTTTATATTGCACTTGAACTTTTAACGACTGCAATCGTCGGCGGCTGGCAATATGCTCAAAAAGGTTTGGATTCTGCAATTTTGACAAGTTTAACGGTTATGATTGCTTTTTCTCCGATTTGTCTTGCCTTATCGACTCCGATTGTTTTTTATTTTGCAAAAAAATTTATAACGTCACTCGGAATAAAAATAAATTTCGGTGAATCATTATTGAAATTTGCAAATATTGACAGCGTTGCATTTTCAATGAGCAATGTTATAACGGACGGTAATTTTTACGTAACAGATTTGGTGCCTGAAGGACTTTCTCAAAATTCATTGCTTGCACATTCGGCATCGGCAGTAAGTGAATCAAATCATTTTCTTGCAAAAAAAATTTATGAAACTGCTGAAAATCGCGGCCTGAAATTGCAAAGAGTAGCGGCATTCAGAGAAATTAACGGCTGCGGAGTAGAGGCATTGATGAATAATACTCCGATCAGATTCGGTCGTCCTCAATGGATTACTTCGGAAAAAGTTGAAATCAGCGCGGAACTTTTAACAAAATCCGATCAACTCGCCGCAAAAGGAAAAACTCCTTTAATGCTGCAAATGGGACGAATGGTCAGAGGAATTATCGCCTTAAAAGATGAAGTTGATTTAAATTCTCAAAAATTTCTTGAACTTTTACGCAATCGCAATTTTGAAACTTTAATGTTAAGTTCGGAATCAAAAAAAACAGTCAACGCAGTTGCAAAAAATATTAAAGTCGACAATGTAAGATTTGCATTGACATCGGAAGGAAAGGCACGAGAAATTCAATTAATGAGAGCGCACGGAAAATTTATTGCGATGATAGGCAAAGATATAAATGATTTACCTGCAATGATTAATGCCGATGTATCATTTTTGTTGAGAAGTGAAGAATCATTAAATTTAATTGACGATCAAATCAAAATTGATTTTGAAATTGACAGACTCGGACAATTTTTAAAATTACGCAGAATTTCAGAAAAAGTAAAAGACATAGTAAGTCAAAATAAAAAATTGGCGTATCTTTCATGGTTTTTGTTAATTCCGCCTTCGTTGATGATGATGCTTGAAAAATCGCCTGTTCCGTTTAATCCGTTATATGCAACAGTCGGAGTTGTAATTTTTATGATATTGATAATTTTAAATTCGTTCAGAATGAAGAGCATATAATAAAAAAATGTATTCAAATCTTTTATCTTCGCTGCTTAATGTCGATTTTAAAGACGGTTATGCGAAATCGCAATCGGATATGAATGAAAAATTAATTAAATATCTTTCACAAACAGCCTTTGAAAAAAATTTTTTAATTCGTTTTGCTTTTTAGAGTGAAACGGATTTTTTTGTTTGAAAAATTATTGATTATGATTTATCATTTGAAAAATAAAATTGAGGTGATGAAATAATATGAAAAATTTTATTCGAGCAAAGAATTTGAAATTTAAATATGATGAAAAATTGGTACTTAATGATATAAATCTTGAAATCGGTGAAGGTGAATTTGTAGCGGTAATAGGAACTAACGGCAGCGGTAAATCAACACTTGCGAAACATTTCAATGCACTCTTGATTCCGACTGAAGGAAAAATTTTTGTTGATGAATTGGATACCTCAGACGAAAAAAATTTATGGGATATTCGTTCAAAAGTCGGAATGGTATTTCAAAATCCCGACAATCAAATAATCGCGGCGATAGTTGAAGATGACATTGCATTCGGACCTGAAAATTTGGGAATACCTGCAGACGAAATAAAAAGACGAGTCGATTTATCATTGAATGCCGTCGGAATGACAGATTTTAAAAATTTTGCACCTCACAAACTCAGCGGCGGACAAAAACAAAGAATAGCAATAGCAGGAGCATTGGCGATGAATACAAAATGTATCGTCTTTGATGAACCTACTGCAATGCTTGACCCTCAAGGACGAACGGAGGTTTTGGAGACAATAAAAAAAATAAATTCGGAAGGAATCACAATAATTTATATTACACATTTCATGGAAGAGGCGATAATTGCAGATCGAATAATTTTAATGAACGATGGAAAAATTTTAAAAATTGGAACGCCGCGAGAAATTTTTTCTGACGTTGAAGGAATTAAAAAAATTGGTCTTGATGTTCCGATTGCCGCCGAAATTTCATATCGCTTGAAAAAAATTTCTTTTGGAAAAATTCAATTCACGAAAAATATTTTGACAGCCGAAGATTTTTTGAAGGATTTTTTAAAAATTTATAGAAGTTCAAAAAAATAATTCATACAAGGAGGAAAGTTTTTAATGTGGAGAGGATTATACACAGCCGCGACCGGAATGATAACGGAGATGAAACGAACCGACGTTATAGCAAATAATCTTGCAAATGCCGCGACGACAGGATACAAAAGAGACAAAGCAATTCACAGAGAATTTGAAGCAATGTTGATTCGCAGATATTACGATCATGAAGACGGCGGACTCGTCGGAATGGAACCAAATGCTCAAACTGATTACGGAACAAATAACATTGATATAACTCGATACAAACAATTTGATGCTGATCCGTTTTATCGTCCGAATATAGGTCGATTGGGAATGGGCGATTATATAGATGAAATAGCAGTTGACAGAACTCAGGGAGCACTTGAAACGACAGGAAATGAACTTGATTTGGCAATCGGCGGCGATGGATTTTTTACGATTCAATCTCCACAAGGGATTCGTTACACGCGAAACGGAGCTTTCTTCAGAAATGCGCAAGGATTCATTCAAGATATTCGCGGTTACAATCTTCTCGACGCTCAAGGTCAACCTATACAAATTCCTCGTGACATGTTCAACAAAGATATAATTGTTACCGATGACGGAGGAATTTATGTAAAAGGCGATGACACAGAGCAATGGGAAGAAGATCCGATTCAAACGATTACAAACGGGGATCAGGGGAATCGTCAGCTTTTAACGCAAATTCAAATTGTAAATTTTCCTGACAGATTGGCTCTTCAGAAACAAGGCGACAATTTATTTTATCCTGTCGCCGATGCCGATGGAAATATTGCTCAGCCTGTCGCCTCAGAAAATGCAGTCGTCATTCAAGGTGCGCTTGAAAAATCAAACGTGCAAATTGTTCGTGAAATGGTTGAACTTATTCACAATCACAGAATGTATGAGGCAAATTCAAAAGCAGTTACAACTCAGGATACAATGCTTGATAAATCCGTTAATGAAGTCGGTTCGGTAGGATAATATGATTTAAGTTTTTAAAAATTTTTTTCGATAAATTAAACAGGAAAGTAAATTTGACACGGAAGTTTTTTTTAAATAACGGGAGGAAGATTCACCATGATGAGAGCACTTTGGTCTGCAGCATCAGGAATGGTTGCACAGCAGACGAATATGGACATAGTTGCACATAATTTGGCAAACGTAGATACTTACGGCAACAAAAAAGTAAGAGCAGAATTTCAAGATTTGCTTTATCAAACATTGAGAGATTCAGGCGGAAATTCAAGTACATCAACAACTTATCCTCAAGGAAAACAAATCGGCTTGGGTGTAAGAGTTTCTGCAACTCATCGTGTATTTATGCAAGGACCTCTTCAGACGACGGATAAATCTACTGATGTCGGTATTCAAGGCGACGGATTTTTTCAAATTCAACTTCCGAGCGGCGATTTTGCTTATACTCGTGACGGCAGTTTTAAAATCGACAGCGACGGTAATCTTTTAACTACTGACGGTTATACTGTTTCAGGCGGAATTACATTCCCGACAAATATTTCCCATGATTCAATAGTCATTGCTCAGGACGGAACAGTTTCATATACCGATGACAGCGGAGCAACTACTCAAGTCGGAACCATTCAAGTTTATCGTTTTATAAATCCTGAAGGACTTTCGTCACTTGGAAAAAATTTATTCCGTGAAACTGCGGCAAGCGGTGCGGCTACTTTAGTTGATTTAAATGCAACAGGTGAAAGCAATTCACTTGCTCAAGGCACAATCGAAATGAGCGGAGTTCAAGTTGTTGAAGAAATGGTTAATATGATTGTTGCTCAACGTGCTTACGAATCAAATTCAAAAGCAATTACTACTTCAGATTCAATGCTTGAAATTGCAAACGGACTTAAACGTTAATAATTAATTTCGGCTGTGATTCTGCATGAAAAAAATTATTTTAAATTTGTTGCTGTTTTTTTTCTTAACGATTCAAACGGCAAATGCTCAAGTTATAGCCGGAGAAGAAATTCAAGCGGCAGCAATAAACAAAATTGAAAATTATTTGAATGAACGCGGAGATTTGCGCCGCAGAGAAATTCAATTTCTGCACAACATAAATGATATAATCGTTCCTGACGGACTTGCATTCATTGAAGTTTATATGCCCGGACGAGTCAATTATGCAGGAATGACGAGCGTAACGGTAAGATGCAGAGTTGACGGGAAAATTGTCAAGTCAATCAATTTCACGGTTCGAGTCAGAATTTATGATACGGTTCTTGTCGCGGCGCATGATTTATTGTTCGACAAACAAATTACCGAAACGGATTTTCGCAATGAAGAAATTGCAGTTGACGGACGAAATGACTATATAAAAGATTTTTCGGTAATAAAAAAACTTGTGCCGTCATATCTTATCAGAGCCGGATCACCTGTAACAATGAATATGTTTCGGACAGCGATGGTCATTCGTACAAATCAGCCGGTGCGGTTAAGAATACGTTATCACGGAGTTGACGCATCGGCTAAAGGTATAGCACTTGCAAGAGGTCGCGTCGGTGATATGATTCGTGTGAAAAATGAAACGAGCGGAAAAATTATAACAGGCAAAGTCATTGACGAGCAAACCGTTGAAGTTATTTATTGATCTGTTCGGAGGTGAATTTTATGAAAAAAATATTGGCATTTATTGCCGTTTTTGCTTTTTTATTTATTAGTTTAAATCAATCGGCAGATGCAAGAAGTCTTTGGAGAGACAACGGAGGCTGGTCATTGTATTCAGACAGCAAAGCAAGAGATGTCGGCGATATTGTGACGATCGTTATAAATGAAACGACAACTCAGACTGCAAGCAAACAACGCAGCAATACAAAATCAGGTTCAGTCAATCTAAATGCCGGAACGGGAATTTTTCATTTCTTGGCAGCAGCAGCAGCGAGTGGATCAGATTCATTTGCGGCTCAAGGTAGTGCCTCCGATACAAATCGTTTTATTGCAAATGTTACCGTGACTGTTGTTGAAGTTTTGCCTAACGGAAATATGATTGTCGAAGGTACTCAATCAATCTGGCAGCAACGCGACGAACATAAAATTACAATTCGCGGAATAATTCGCCGTCAAGATATAACCGCTAACAATACAATTCCTTCAACGAAAGTTGCGGATGCTACTCTCAAATTTGACGGAAAAGGTCCATTGAATGCAAAACAGCGTCAAGGAATCCTTACTCAGATTTTCAATATTCTCTTCTAAAAAAAAATTTCAGAGGTGAATTTTATGAAGAAAATTTTTTCAATGCTGACGGTGCTGATTTGTCTTGCAATGTTCACCTCTGTGACGTTTGCAGAATCGGCTGTAACAAGAATAAAAGATATTGCAAAAGTTCAAGGAGTTCGATCGAATCAACTTATGGGATATGGTCTCGTCGTCGGTTTACCCGGTACAGGCGACGATGATGATACAATCCAAATGATTCAATCAACTGTTTCTATGCTTGCAAGATTCGGAATAACAATTAATGCAGGTGATTTGGATACTGATAACGTTGCGGCAGTCATGGTTACTGCAACTCTTCCACCGTTCGTTCGTGAAGGCGATACAATTGATGTAACGGTCAGCTCAATGGGTAATGCCTCAAGTATTCAAGGTGGTACACTTCTTCAAACCCCTTTGCTCGCCGCTGACGGTGAAGTTTATGCAGTCGCTCAAGGTCCGATTTCAACAGGAGGTTTTATGGTCGGCAACGGAAACAGTTCAAATGCTCAGAAAAATTTTCCGACCGTCGGCACTACTCCGAACGGTGCAATAGTTGAAAGAACTGTTGAAGATGATTTGGGAAAAAACGGACAGCTTTCGTTGTCACTCGCTCAAGTCGATTTTACTACTGCTACAAGAGTTGCAAATGCAATCAACAGAGCCTATCCTCAATACGGAATGATTGCTCGTGCATCAAATCCCGGTCGAATTGACATAAGAATTCCGCCGGGTTATCGCAGTAATGTTGTCGGTTTCGTTGCCTCAATCGAATCTCTTTCAATTATGCCTGACAACGTTGCAAAAGTTGTTTTCAGCGAAAGAACGGGAACAATCGTAATGGGCGGTGAAGTTTCCGTTGATGAATGTGCAATCACTCAAGGCGGTATCTCCATAAAAGTTAAACGCGATACAAATATTTCACAGCCTGATCCGTTTTCGTTCGGTTCAACTGTAGCCGCCGATTCTGAAAATCTTGAAGTTGAAGAGGACGCATCTACTTCGATAGTTTTGCCGGCGACAACTAATGTCAGCGATATTGTCGGCGCACTTAATGCCGTCGGTGCAACTCCTCGCGATTGTATTTCAATTCTTCAAGCAATGAAAGCCGCCGGTGCAATTCATGCCGTATTGGAAATTATTTAATGAGGTGTTTTCATGTCAAAAGAAAACGAAATGATGAACGCAATGTATCAAAACTTGATGGCGTTGTGCAATTTCGTCGGACAAAAAGGTCAGCAAATCGATTATCTTTTAAAGCAAATTGATTTAATGAAAATGTCAATCGGAAGGATTGAAAGCCGTCAAATCAACAACCAAGAGGGGGGGGGGTATTGAATTTCAAGTTTATTCTCAATGGGGCGAAGACGGAATCATTCAATATCTCGTCAACAATTTAGACATTTCACGCAAAATTTTCATAGAGTTCGGCGTTGAGAATTATATTGAATCCAATACTCGATTTTTACTTCGCAACAATGATTGGTCAGGCTTGGTTATAGACGGTAGTGAAAATAATATAAATTTCATTCGACATGACGAAATTTATTGGCAAAATAATCTAAAAGCTGTTTGTAAATTCATTACCGCCGAAAATATCAATGAAATTTTTCTTGAAAACGGATTCAGCGGAAAAATTGGAATTTTGTCGATTGATATTGACGGTAATGATTATTGGGTCTGGAAAGCGATTGACGTTGTTGATCCCGACATTGTTATTTGTGAGTATAATACAAGATTAGGTAAAGAAAAAGCGCTTACAATTCCTTATGATCCGAATTTTATGAGATTTAAGGCTCACTATTCCGGACTTTATGGAGGTGCCTCAATTCGTGCCTTGACTCTCCTTGCAAATGAAAAGGGTTATGCACTTGTCGCAGGCAGTCTGAAAGGCGTTAATTTATTTTTTGTTAAAAGAGAATTGCTTAACGAAAAAATAAAAGAAAAATCAATTGATGAAGTTTACAGAGAAAATCAATTTCGTGATGCAAGAGATGCTTTCGGTCAACTTTGCTATTTGTCTCGTGAAGAGGAACAAAAAATTTTAAAAAATATGCCTGTGGTTGATATTGAAAAATAAAAATTAAAATAAAAAAATGAAAGGTGTGATTATTGTGGCTATAAGCGTTTTGGATTCCGCAAATTCAATGAATTCTTTACTCAACAGCGCAAGTTCGACAAATTCATCAGGCGATATTGCGGACGTTCTCAGCGAAGAATCAACTTTTCAAACTCAACTCGAAAATATTCAAAATAAAGTCAATAACTCAAAAACAATTAAAACTATGACTGCCGAAGAAATTCAACAACGTGATGATGATCTCAGAGAGGCAAGCACCGAACTTGAGGCAATTCTTTTGAAAATGATGTTCAATGAAATGTGCAAAACTGTTCCGAAAGATGAACTCTTCGGCGATGATAATGCCATGGATATTTATAAAGACATGTACAACGAAGAAATTACAAAAGTTATGGCTAACGGCGGCGGAATCGGACTTGCAAATTATATTTATGAACATATGAAAGGTTACAATCATTAATTTTTAAAAATCCTGTGCTGACGAAGTTGCAGGATTTTTTTTTGAGAGGTTTTCTTTTAAAATGAAAAATTTTTTATCAATATTTTTAATTATATTTTTTTTAAATTCGTCGGTTGAAGCTGAAACTGTTGTTCACGATAAGCCGATTTATTCGCGAGAAAAAGAATCGGCTGAAACGGCAGAATCAAACAAATCAAACGAACCTGAAGAAAATGAAGTTTATTTGCCGCCGATGGAAGTTCCTTCAATCATAAGAGAAAAAAATAAATCCGAAGAATCAAACGAATCAAATCAAAATCCGAATGAAGGACAAAATCAAAATGAACCTCCCGAATCGCTTGAACCACCGAATATCCCCGATTATTCGATGCCTGATGTCAAAACCGAACCTTCAACACCTCCGGCAACTGAACCGACTCCGAAACTTGAAGAGGCTGAAGGACTTGAGTTCAAAATGATTAATCGCGACGGAGTTATGGCTTTTGCTGTAATTGCCGATCACGAAAAATATCAAATGCTGCCGGTTCTTGCTCGCGATAAAGTACCGGGACGTGCAACCGTCAAGCAAATGAGCAATGAATATAACGCAATCGCTGCTATCAATGCAAGTTATTTTTCACTCGGCGGAGAAATTTTGGGAAATACAAAAATTAACGGAGTCACCGCGGGTACAACTTATTTCACACGTTCAACCATCGGTATCAATTCAGACGGCTCAACTATTTTCGGCAGGACGAATTATTACGGAAATTTGACAATGGGCGGCGTATCTCTTGCAATCGGCGGAGTTGATTGTGAACGAGGTGCAGACAGCGTTGTGATTTATAACATTCATCAAGGAAATTCTACCGGCACAAATGATTTCGGCGTTGAATACATCGTTGTCGATAATGTTGTTACAAATATTTTTGTCAACAAGGGAAATAATCAAATTCCGAATAACGGTTTTGTTGTAAGTGCTCACGGTAAAGCCGCCGAACTTTTTAAAAATATTCAAATCGGTGATGAAGTTCAATTTGAAGAGACGATTATTGATGTTGACAATGCAGGCAATTTTGATGAAGCGGTTCAAGTTATCGGCGCAGGTCCCACACTCGTCAAAAACGGTGCAATAAATGTTACGGTCGATATTGAAAAATTTCCGTCTGATATTCGCGTCGGTCGTGCTCCAAGATCGGCTGTCGGTGTTACAAAGTACGGCGATTATATTTTTGCAATCGTTGACGGTCGGCAAGCTCATTCAAAAGGCTGTACTCTTCAAGAATGGGCCTCAATTCTTCTGAATGATTTCGGTGCAGTCAATGCAATTAATCTTGACGGCGGCGGCTCAACCGAACTCGTTGTAAAAGGTGACATTGTAAATTCTCCGAGTGACGGACATGAAAGACCTGTCGGCGATGCTTTGATTATTATTCCGCGAAATTAATTATTTCAAAAAAATTTATCGTTACATTGAAAAAAATTGATTTTATAACAAATTAAGCTTTTGAAAGTGTAACATCATCAATCAAATTTCCGTCAATATCGAAACATCTCAGACGCAATAATTTTGATGACGACTCCATAATCATAAAATTATCTTGAGGAGTTGCACTTACTTCATCAATCGACCGTTCAGGCTCAATATATCTTTGATCGCCGCTCAATCCGCAAAGGATATAAAGCGGTTTATTTTTTTTAAATTTTTTTCGTCGCCTGTATGTATGCAAATGCCCCGTCAAAACCAAATCAACATCAAGTTCATCAAAAATTTTCATAAATTTTTCTCCGACATAATCAATTTTATCTTGTCCGTAATCGTAAATATCTTTGTGCATTAAAACTATTTTCCACGTCAAATTTGTTTTATCTTTTTTCAGCCATTGTTCCTGAATTTCAAAAAGGTTTGGCAAAAAATCTTCAAGTTCATACATTTGAGTGTTGACAATCAAAAAATGAACATTAAAAAAATCATATGAATAAAAATATCCTTTAAATTCTGTTCCGTTTTCCGGGAAATCAAATTGATTCAAAAAATCATTCGGAATGTAATTCAGCCAATCGTGATTATAACATTCGTGATTGCCCATAACCGGCAAAAATATTCTTCCTTTCAATAATTTTTTCGCGGCATTTCTCCATGCTTTCCATTGATAATTTGCCTCGCCATTGTCGACCAAATCGCCTATTACAGTTGCGATTTGTGCATTTGGAAAATATCTCACGGCAGTATCTGCAGTTTTTTTGAAAACATTGTAATCAACACATTGCGAATCAGTCAGAATTATCATTTGAAAATCTGCATCATCAATCGGTTGAGCTTTTATTTCCTTCGGCATCAAAAAATTCAATCCGAGTGCCGTCAAAATTTTTATAAAAAATCTTCGCGTCATCAAAAAAAAATCCTCACTTTTAATTTTGTTGACTATGATAACACAAAATGCTAGAATGAGAAATATTTTTTAGTAGTGAGAGCGAATTAAGCGAATGAAAAATTTTTTAATTTTTGCACCGTTGATTGCCTTTTTCACATTTTTAATGATTTATATTGCTGAGGCAACCGACGTTTTACTTTTAAATGAAGAACGCTTGGAAACTTCTTTCAAAACTGAAGGCGAACATTTGATATTAAGTTGGAAACCACTTTTTTATCCGTGCAAATATAAAGTTGAAACAATTTCGCGGACAACCGGAGTAATTCCAAATTCACCGGAATATCACAAATTCATTGAAGAATCGGCGATTCAAAATTCTTATCAAGTACCGACTTGTGCAATTCCTATGTATTATTTAATCAGCGCGTACGGGATAACGGGAAAAATTTATGAATCTCCTGCAATAGTGGCGAATCCAAATTATCCGACTCCGCCAAAACCTGTACCGATTTATCATTACACGATTGAAAATCCTGCAAGTCTGATGCCGTTTTTGGTCTGGCATTGTGTACCTGAGGCGGTCTGTTATGAAGTCGAAATTTTATCTGCACCTCCTGAAATTGAAGGTGGAATTTCTCTTTCAAAAATGTTTCACCTTTCAAGCACTCAACAAATTTTTACAAACGGCTGGCAGGCAGATCTGAGACCGTTTCAAAATCAAATTTCAATATATTGGCGAGTGAGAGCATTGGGTTTTCATCACGAACCGATTGGAGAATTTTGCAAGGCTGAACCGATAATTATCGACGTGACAAAAAAAATTCCTGATTGTCCTTTGATAAACAATTTCGATCAAATGCCAAATTTTCGTGAACCGCTTTATCCCGTTTATGATTGGATACCTTTAAATGCAAAGGCGGCAAAATATGAAGTTGAACTTTTGGATCATAAGCCGCCGATTGAAAATGATATTGAACCGTCATCGAACAGTTTATGGAGACAAACAACGCTTGACACGGCGAGCTGTTACGATGAATACGGCAGACCTTTTGCGGGAGATTATTATTGGCGAGTCAGGGCATTAGACGAAAAAAATAATCCGATCGGTACATGGTCCGATTCATCAAAATTTACTGTTGACGCTTATGAAGACGGAGTTGAAGTTGCAGTTTTCGGCGATTCAATCTCTCATGGCGGCGGTGCAGTTTCCTATTCTCCTTATGCTCTTGAATACAGTTATTTGACTTATTTGGATTTTCCGACTGTAAATCTTTCACGCAGCGGCGACACTTCACACACGACGCTTGAACGTTTTGAAAGCGATGTTTTGCATTATCGTCCAAAAAATTTAATTATTCTTACCGGTACAAATTCACTCAGAGCTTCCAATATTGACGCAAATGCCGTTATTGATGATTTAAATGAAATCGGCAGAAAATGTTTGCAAAATAATATTCGTCCGATTTTTTTGACGTTAATGCCAATCAATCCGACAAATATCAAAAATGCTTTTCATACCGATACCGATCCTAAATGGCGTGAAAAACTCAATGAAATAAATTCATTCATTCGCAGTCAAAAATATTATATCGACCTGGAACCGTATTTTTATGACATTTACAATATGAAACTTGACGATCGCTTGAGTGTTGACGGACTTCATCCCGATATTCACGGCAAAAAAATGATGGCTGAGATTATCAATCAACGAAAAGATTTATTTTTAAAATAAAAAATTTCTCATCATTGCGATTGACTGTAGTTTTTATTTCATCTGATTTAATTTTTCAATTCGCTGCCGGAATTCTTCAAAATTCGGTTTGTTATCTCTGTCGCTGCATGTCATTTTGCATTGAGGATAATTTGAACAGCCCCAAAATTCGCCGTGAATTCCGTTTCTTTTAACCAGAAAACCATCTTTGCATGACGGGCATTTAAAATCACTTGTAATTTTTTTTCGCGGCTTAATTTCAATTTCATTTTCTGATGGCGGTGCAGGTTTCATTTCGCAATTAATTGCTTTTTTGCAAAGTTCGCGTGTAAAATTTACTTGTCCTTTCAAAAAATCTTGTAAACTTCCATCGCCTTCGCTCATCGAATGTAATTTGTCTTCCCAAATCGCCGTTGAATCCGGATAAGTCATTTCGTCGGGCAATGCGTCCACTAATAAAAATGCTTGCTCGGTCGGTTTCAAAATTTTTGATTTGCCTGTCGTCGTCAAAAATTTTCGCTTGATTAAATCGTCTATTATTGTCGCACGTGTCGCCTCTGTTCCGATTCCGTACACATCTTTTAATTGTTTCTTCGCCTCTTCGTTCTTGACGTATTTATGAATTTCCTTCATTCCTTGAATCAATGTCGCAGATGTAAATCTTGAAGGCGGTTTCGTTGTCTTTTTTAAAATTTTTCCGCTTTGATACTCAACTTCATCATCTTTTGACATTTTAGGCAGTATTGACATTTCCAATTCATCTTCATTTGTATTTTGATTTTGCTGATTTGAAAAAAGTTCTTTCCAGCCTGATTTTTTTGGGACTTTTCCTTTTACTGCAAAAATTTCGTCTTTATATTCTACATTGACGACTGTTTCATCGAAAACAAATTCGGGATAAAATTGAGCAATGTATTGACGTGCAATCAACAAATAAATATTTCGCTCAATTTCAGTTAATGATTCAAGCGGTGCAGGTTTGGTTGTCGGTATGATTGCATGATGAGCCGTAATTTTTGATTTGTTCCATGCACGGCTTTTTAACTTCGGATCGGCATTTTCTGCCCATGACGAAAATTTTTGATTGCGAATTTTTTTTAAATTGCTCAAAATTCTTTCTGCATCTTTTAATTGATTCGGCGGAAGAAATGAACAGTCTGAACGCGGATAAGTCGTAAATTTTTTTTCGTATAAACTTTGAGCCGTCTCCAAAACTTTTTGAGGAGAATAGCCTAAACTTTTTCCTGCCGTAATTTGAAGTGCCGAAAGTGAAAACGGTAACGGCGGCGATTCTTTTTTTTCTGTTGTTTTATATAAAATTATTTTTCCGTCGTGAGGATTCGATTTAAATTTTTTTAACATTTCATCAGCGAAATTTTTATCAATTAATCGCTTGCTTTCATCGAAAAATTTTGAGTCGGATTTTTTTATTTTCGGCTGCCATTGTGCGGTAAAATTGCCGTTTAAATGTTTAAATTCTGCACGAATCAAAAAATAATCGGTCGGTTTAAAATTTTCAATTTCTCTTTCGCGGCGAACTACCAATGCAAGAGTCGGAGTTTTGACGCGACCTATCGGTAAAACCAATTTTCTATATCCGTAACGTCTCGCCGCCAATGTGTAAGCTCGCGATAAATTCATTCCTATCAACCAATCTGCTCTCGATCTTGCAAGTGCCGATTGTTTCAAATTATAAAAATCCGCGTTGTCTCTCAAATCTTCATTCGCATTCTTGATACTTTTTTCATCAAGTGCATTCAATAAAATTCTTTTGACAGGTTTTTTGTTGCCGACGTAATCGAGCACCTCATCAACCAAAAGCTGACCTTCACGATCCGGATCGCCTGCATGAATTATTTCGTCTGCCTCCGCTATCAATTTTTTTACGATATTAAATTGCTGTGCAGATTTTTTGTCGATAATCATTTTCCATTGATTCGGAACTATCGGCAAATCTGATTCACGCCAAAATTTAAATTTTTCGTCGTATTCTTCGGGATCGGCTTGACGCAGAACGTGCCCGAAAAGCCAGGTTACTACTCCTTTTTCGGTTGCAATGTATCCTTTCGTTTTCGAGACTTGAGAACCTTTCAAACAATTTGCAATCTCTCGTCCCATGCTCGGTTTTTCCGCAATGTATAATCTCATTTTAAAATTTCCTTCCGCTGATTTTTTTTTTTGGGAAACATTATATCATATTTAAAAATCGTTGCAGGATTTTTAGGCGTTATTGTAGAAACTTGTTTTGAAAAATTTAAATTTAAATAAAAAATTTTGGGAGAGTGAAAAAATTGGGCAGTGAACAATTTGAAAAGCTGATAAAAGATAAAATTGAAGAGGCGTTGAAAAACAGCGAGCATCCGAAAAAATTTTTTGTCACGGAAAACGGACGCGGAGTAGTTGACGGCGGAGATTTGTACAATGCACTTTTGAAAGATGTTTTGAATGTCGTCGGAAATGCACTTGCAGGAATTTTTACCGAAATTGCCGCCGCAGGTGCCGCCGAAAACAATTCAAAGTCGAAAAAATAATTTTTTAAAAGAATAAAAATTTTTCAAATGTCAAGGCGTGAATATGTCTTGATAATTTTTTTTAATCGGAGAGATTTTTTTGCATCAATATTTGTTTTTTATCGGAGATTTTCCGATTCGTTCATACGGATTAATTTTATCGCTGTCAATTTTTCTTGCAACGGGAGCGGGATATTTTTTTGCGAAAGTTGACGGACGAGGTTATGAGAAATACTTGATTGACATCGGAATAATCGGCGGATTTTTTGGACTCTTGGGAGCAAGACTTTGGGATGTATTTTTTTTCGATTGGCATTATTACAAAAATCATCTGACAGAAATATTAAATGTGTGGCAAGGAGGAATGGCAGTACAAGGCGGTTTGATACTTGCGACGATCGCAGTTGTAATTTACGCGAAGAAAAAAAATTTGGACGTTTTGCACCTTGCGGATTTGCTGGCACCTGCAATGATTTTGGGACAGGCACTCGGACGCTGTGCAAATTTTTTAAACGGCGATGCTTTCGGAGCACCGACAAATGAAAATTTTGGAATTTTGTATCCATCAACAACATTGGCACATCGAATTTACGGAGATCAGCCGCTTTATCCTGCCGAAGTCTGGGAATGTCAACTCGATATTGTAATTTTTTCACTACTTTTGATTTTTCGCTGTACAAATTATTTCAAAGGACAATGTTTCGCATTGTATGTAATGCTTTATTCTGTCGCGAGATTTTTTCTTGAATATTTCAGAGGAGATTATAATCAATTAATTTTCGGCATATTAAAATCAGCACAGATGACAAGCGTTATAGCTTTTACTTCCGCGCTGATTGCATTTATATATTTCAGAATTAAATTTTCAAAATAAAAAATGGTCGGAACGATGAGATTTGAACTCACGACCCCTTCCACCCCAAGAAAGTGCGCTACCAAACTGCGCCACGTCCCGACGC
>CAJOPN010000101.1 GCA_905236285.1 uncultured Selenomonadaceae bacterium
TTACAACAAAAATGAAAAAGAATTAGAAATGAAAGAGCACGAAATAAAAATAATGACTGAAAGTGAACAGAAAAATAAATCAGAACGAAAAAGAATGAGAGAGGAATTAATAAAAAATAAAATAGATTTGCAAAAATTAAAAGAAGAAAAAATAAAAATGAGTGAAGGATTGTCAAAAGAAAAAATAAAATTGGAAGAAAAAGTAAAAGAAACAGAAGAAAATGAATTAAAAAGGCAAAAGATAAATGAAGAAAACGAAAAAATAAAAGAGGAGATAAAAGAAAAAGAAATAAAATTGCAAGTAATGAAGAGAATGAAAGAAAATTACGAAGGGTTGTCGAAAGCACCGAAAGCGATATTGATGAGCAGGGAAGAATGGCGAAAAAAAATATACGGAGCAGTAGGAGAATTAATAAAAGTCGAAAAAAAATATTCATTGGCGATAGAAATTGCATTGGGAAATTCAATACAAAATATAATAACGGAAGATGAAGAGACGGTAAAATCGGCAATAGAATATCTAAAAAGATCAAAATTAGGCAGAGTAACATTTTTGCCGCTCAACAGGATAACAAATTTTGCAAAAATGAGAGAGATAAAAGAGATTGGAGCGATTGGATTTGCAAATGAACTGATTCAAACAGATGAAAAATTACAAAAAACGGCAGATTATTTGCTTTCAAGAACCTTAATAGTTGACAATATAGAAAATGCATTGAAAATATCGCGGCGACACAATGTAAGGATTGTAACTCTCGAAGGAGAATTATTAAATATAGGAGGTTCGATAAGCGGAGGAAGTATAAAGCAATCCGAAAGTAATTTTTTGATGCGGAAAAATGAAATGGAAGAATTACAAAAAGATTTATTGATAAAATTGGAGAAAAAAAATAAATCAGATGAAAAATTAAAAGAAATATCCCGAAGATTAGAAACAATAAAATTTGAAAAAAATAAAATAGTCGAAAGAATAACTGAAATGAAATTGGAAAATGCGACCGGAATTATAAAAACGGAAGGATTAGAGAAAATAATTGCAGATTATGAAAAAAAATTAAATGAGACAGAAAAGACAAATGAAAACAATAAATCAGAAATGGAATTAAAATTAAAAACAATAAAAAATTTGCAAATAGAGTTAAAAAACAAAGAAGTAAATTTGAAATCGGAATTAGATAAATTAAAAGAAACAGAAAAAAAATTTAAAGAAAAAGAAACAGAAAAAAATAAATTTGAAACAGAAATACAAAAAAATAAAATAGAAATTACAGTATTGGAACAAAAGATAATCAGAAATTCAGATGAGAAAACGAATTTGGAAGAAAAATTGAAAAAGAATAATGAAGAAACAGAAAAAATAACAGAAGAACAATTAAAAATACGAGAAAGCAGATTTGAAAATGAAAAAAATTTGATTGAGGTGGAAAAATTATCTTCAAAATTAAAAGAAGAATTAAAAAATAAAAATGAACAATTACAAATAAAAGAAAAAAACATATATGAAAAAACAGTTGAGAAGTCAGAAAGAGAGAAAACAATAAAAGAATTGACGAGAACGAATTATAAATTAAAAAGAAAAGAAAATGATTTGAAAACAGAAACAGAAAAAATAAAAATGAAATTAAAAGGCGTAAAAATTGAAACGACCGAGAAAATTGAAGAAGGAAAAATAAATAAAAGATTGGAAGAAATCGAAAAAGAAACAGAAGGATTGGGAGCAATAAATCCAAATGCAATAAAAGAATACGAGAAAATAAAAAACAGATATGAATTTTTGGAAAGACAATCGGAAGATTTAAAAAAGGCGAAAAAAAATTTGCAGGAAATAATGACTGAGACAGAAGAAAAAATAATATTAAAATTTATGGAATCAATCGAGCAAATAAATAAAAATTTTCAGGAAATATTTACAAAAATATTTGAAGGAGGAGAATCGGAATTAAAATTAACAGATAAAAATGAAATTTTGAATGCAGGAATAGAAATTTTGATAAAAATGCCGAATAAAAAACGTCAAGCTCTTTCAATGCTTTCGGGAGGAGAAAGAGTGTTGACGGTAACAGCATTATTATTTGCAATTATAAAATATCAAAAAACATCAATTTGCATATTGGACGAAATAGACGCATCACTTGATGAGATAAATTTGATAAAATTCGGGAAATTTTTAAGAGAATACTCAATGAAAACGCAATTTATATTAATAACGCACAGAAAAACATTAATGAAATATTTGGATAAAATTTACGGTGTTACGATGGACGAAACTGAAATTTCACAAATTTTATCGGTTAAATTGACAGTATAAATAATTTGATTAATATTACTTGCAAAATTTTATTCTTCAGTATCCGAATCATCGGAGATGACAGGATTCATATTCGGAAACAATTCATTAATTTTAGCATCAATCGCGGCGTAATTCGGCTCCCAAACTCCGTCGCTGCCTTCACTTCCCGGTAGCATTGTCGTTGTCGGCGGTTCGGAACTCATTTTTCGCAAAACGTTTGCAAGATGTGCAGAATCAAAAAGTTCCGCGCTGGTTTCCATTCTGTGCTGAAAAATTTCTGCGATTGACGGCAATTTTGGAATCGTTTCAAGCTGTAAAACTTTTTCATAAAGTGCCTTGATAAATTTTTGTTGTCTCTGAACTCTTCCGACATCTCCGAGTTTTTCGCCTCTGAATCTCAAATATTTTTGTGATTCGTCGCCGTTGAGGTGTTGATAACCTTGTTGCAAATGAATCGACAAACCTGATTCGGGATCTTCATAATCCATATTTTCTTCAACATAAATATCAAGTCCGCCGAGCACGTTTATCAAATCAGCAAAAGTTCTCATGTCGATAACGATATATTGATGAATTGAAATTCCCAAAAGCTGAGAAACTTGACGCACCATCATATTTGCACCGCCGATTTGATACATTTTCCCTATTCTTCCGCTTCCTCCCGTTCCTCCGAGATTAATCCATGTATCGCGAGGAATTGAAATTATTCTTGAGCGTCCGCTTTCATTTGAAAAACTCAAAACCAAAATTGTATCGGCACTCGGAATTGAAGTTTCACCTTCAGCCGCTCCTTCATCTATTCCCAAAATTAAAATATTCGTGTAACCGTCAAATCGCGGATTCGGATTCCCTTGACGTGCGGTTTTTCTGTCATTGTAATCTTGATACATTCCTTGAAATTCATTGAAAAAATGACTGCCGACATTGTAAGCACCAAGACCGATAAATAAAATTGCCGAGACTATAAGACCGATCAAAACGACAGCAAAAATCAGACGAAAGAGTTTCACTCTCCGCCTTTTCGTCATCAATTTGCGTTTCTTTTCGATGTTACTTTTAGTCTGATTAGCCATTTTTGTTTCTCTCTGTAAATTTTATTTTGAGGTTTTGAGGAGAATTTCATTTCGAGCGGCGACAGTATCAGGATGAATCAGCGAATTTTTTTGAATCACAAATTTTATTGATTCGTTCATTGCATACAAAATTATTTCATCAAGATTATTTTTTTTTGAAATTTTTCGTAATTCTTCAACACCGGGATAATCTCGGTTCGGTTCAATCATGTCTGCGAAATAAATTATTTTGTCAAGTGTCGTCATATTTTTGCCGCCGACCGTATGCCGCCATATTGCATTAAAAATTTCTTCATCGTCAACGCCGTAAATTTCTTTCGCCATCATTGCACCTATATATGAATGTAAAAGCAGCGGCAAATTTTTTTCAACGTCTCCGATTTTTATATTTCTTTTGATTGCCTCATTCGGTAATTGTTCATTTTCAAATTCTCTCGCGCAATCGTGCAAAAGTCCTGCAATATATGCTTTTTCTTCATCAATGTCAAATTTTTTTGCAAGTTCAACCGCAGTATTCGCCACGCCGATTGAATGAGCAAATCTGCTTTTTTTCAAACGATTTTGCAATGTCCTTCGCATTTCGTCAATATTCATATAAATTTTCCTTCCGAATATACGTTTCCACCGATTCCGGCACCAAATATTTTATTGATTGTCCGTTTTTTATTTTTTCGCGAATTTCCGTTGATGAAATTTCAATTTTCGGCGTATCAATTTTTTGAATGCGTCCTTTTACCGAAAAATCTTTTTCAATTTCCTCAACGTTAAAATCTGTTCCTTCACGAGTTGCCACGATGAAATTACATTTTTCAATTAATTCCTGTGCATGATGCCAAGTATAAAGTTCAACTGCGGCATCTGATCCGAGTATAAAATAAAATTCCGTGCCGAATTCATAAATTTTTTTTAATTCGTCAATCGTATAAACTGCGTAAGAAGGACCGTTGCGAAGAATTTCAATCGTCGAGACATGAAAATTTTTATTTGAACAAGTTGCCAAAACAGTCATAGCCAAACGATGTTCGGGATCAATTATATCTTGACGAAATCTTTTGTGCGGAGGACGTGCCGACGGAATAAATAAAATTTCATCGAGTTTTAATTTGTCGTGTACAGTTTCAGCCAAAATTAAATGTCCGTTATGAATCGGATCGAATGTTCCTCCCATTATTCCGACTTTCATTTTAATATCACCGCCACAATTATTGTCGTCAACACAATCAAAATAAATGCTTTCAAATAATCAAAAAAATCATGTCGTCCCTTAGGTGTACGCAGATAATTTTTTATTGTTTTGAAATATCCGATCATCAACGAATTTGACCTTCGCCGTAAATCAAATATTTTGTTGTCGTGAGAGCCTCAAGTCCCATCGGTCCGCGTGCGTGAAGTTTTTGAGTACTTATTCCGATTTCAGCTCCGAATCCAAATTCAAAACCGTCAGTAAATCTCGTTGAGGCATTGACATAAACTGCTGCCGCGTCAACTTCCTGCAAAAATTTATGTGCGTTTTTGATGTCCTGCGTGATTATCGTGTCCGAATGTTCGGTATTGTATTTATTAATGTGAGCAATCGCCGCGTCAACATCGTCAACAATTTTAATTGAAAGAATCAAATCATTATATTCAGTCGCCCAATCTTCTTCAGTCGCCGCTTTCATATTCGGAATAATTTTTCTGCAGCGTTCACAGCCGCGAAGTTCAACATCTTTTTTCTCAAGCGCAATTTTTATCATCGGCAAAAATTTTTCTGCAATATCTTTGTGAATTAAAAGAGTTTCCATTGCATTGCAGACGGACGGTCTGGAAGTTTTGGCGTTGACTGCAATATTTATTGCCATATCCAAATCGGCGTAAACATCAACATATTCGTGACAAATCCCTGTTCCGGTTTCAATTACGTTGACGCTTGAATTTTCAATTACGCGATTAATTAAACCTGCACCGCCGCGAGGAATTATTATATCAATGATTCCGCGAAGTTTGCACATCATTATAACCGCATCACGATCAATTATGTCGATGAATTGAATTGAACCTTCCGGAATTCCGACGCTGTAAGCTGCATCTTGCAAAATTTCAACGATTTGTTTATTTGAATTTATAGCCTCACTACCGCCGCGAAGTACGCAGGCATTGCCGGATTTTAAACAGAGTGCCGCCGCGTCAACTGTAACATTCGGACGAGCCTCATAAATAATTCCGATTACTCCGAAAGGAACTCTCACGCGACGAATTTCCAATCCGTTCGGACGTTTCACATACATGTCACCTGTTCCAATCGGATCGGGAAGTGCCGCCGTTTGTCTCAAGCCTTCAGCCATATCTTCAATTCTTTTTTCGTTGAGTGTCAATCTGTCGATGTAAGATTTTTTTACGCCTTTATTTTTTGCCGCCTCAATGTCGATTGCATTTGCTTTCAAAATTTCTTCTTTACGATTTTCCAATTCGTCAGCCATTTTTAAAAGTGCATCATTTTTTATATTCGTTGAAATATTCGCGAGTTTTTCGCTTGCTTTCTTCGCATTCATCGATTTATTTTCAATCGTTTGTTTAATTTCTGTCATTTTTTTCATCTCCAATCAAATTTTTTTTTGTGCAGGAAAAATTGTTCCGATTTTTTCACCGCTCAAACTTTTTCTTAAACATTCAATATCTTTTCCCGGTACTATTAACATTGTAATTCCTGCTGACTTTGCAATTTTCGCCGCTTGAATTTTTGTATACATGCCGCCCGTTCCCAATTTTGTACCCGGTCCGCCTGCAAGTTTTTCAATTTCTTCATTTATTTCATCTATCTCATCAATCAATTTTGCATTTGAATCAATTTTCGGATTTGCGCTGTAAACTCCGTCAATGTCAGTCAAAATTATCAAAACTTCAGCATCAATCATCGTCGCGACCATTGCCGAAAGATTGTCATTGTCTCCTATTTTTATTTCATCTGTTGCGACCGCGTCATTTTCATTTATGACAGGTATCACTCCCATTTTTAATATCGCAAGCAATGAATTTCTTGAATTTTCTCGTGCATGTTCATCAATCGTATCATTGCCGGTCAGAAGTAATTGTGCCATCGTCTTGCCGTATTCAGCAAAAAATTTTTCATATATGTGCATTAAGACTCCTTGACCGATTGCCGCGAGTGCTTGATTTTCAGTTACCGTGTCAGGTTTTTCCGATAAGCCCATTTTATTTATTCCTGCCGCGATTGCTCCGCTCGTTACGAAAATTATTTCTTTGCCGCTGTTATGCAAATCTGAAATTTCTCGTATCAAATGATCTATGCGATATAAATTTAATTTTTTCGTCTGAGGATATGCAAGCGTACTCGTTCCAACTTTAATGACAATTCTTTTTGCATCTTTTAATTTTTTTCTTGCATCGTTCAACGGTCTCACCTCTCACATAATTTATTTTCATTATATATTCATATTTAAAATTATGCAAGTTATTTTTTAGTTTTTTTTCAGAAACTTTTTTAATTTTTTGCAAACTAAAAAAGCCGTCTGCACGACTTTGATTTTTTCATTGACAATTCAGAATTGCAATGATAAAATATATTTATTGACATTACCAAATGGCAGGCGGTCAAATTTTAGCCTCAGAAATGAGGTGACGCTTATGAAGATAAAAATTGTCATAGTCATTGTGACTACCATAACAATTCTTGTCTTAACGAGCAAAGTAGCCGCCTAAGTCACTACACTTAGTTGGCTTCAACACAGATAGCCTCGCGACACTCAAACAATCGCAAAATATAAAACGGGGCTGACCAAATGTCGTAATGTCACACGCTCTGCAAAACGCGGAGCAATTTTTTTATTAAATTATATCATAATCAAAAAAGTTGTCAACTTATTTCTTCATCAGTCAAATAACATGCCGGATCTGATTCCCAAAAATCTCCCGTCTTTGCCTCAGCTCTCGTTCTGAAATTTCCGTTGCAATTATTCAAAAATTTGCATGTCGAACATCTTCCCTTTAATAAAGATTTTCTGTTCTTCAAACCGCGCATTATCGGATTTGTTAAATCAGTCCAAATGTCTCCAAATTTTCTTTCACGAACATTTCCGAATGTGTGATGCTGAGTGAATTGATCGGGATGAACATAGCCGAAAGGATCAACTTCACCGAATGCAATTCCGCTCCGATTGCCTCCATTCGTCGAAATATATTTTTTTATTTGTTCGGCAATTTTTTCGTCGCCGTCTTTCAATGCTTTCAAATACATATAAACGCCATCACAATGATTGTCTACCGTCAAAATTTCTTTTTCGAGTCCGCGATTTTCAAAATCTTTCGTACGTTTAATTATTATATCCATTGCGCGGCGTGAATCTTTCGGAGTAACGTCTTCATCAATCATCTTATTGCCGCGTCCCGAATATACCAAATGATAAAAACATACGCGATTTATTTTTTTCTCTTCAATAAAATCAAAAATATTTTCCAAGTCGCGCAAATTATGTTGATTGATTGTAAAACGAAGTCCGACACGCTGACCGACTTCCACACAATTTTCAATTCCGCGCATTGCCTTTTCATATGCTCCGTCAACTCCGCGAAATTTATCGTTGACTTCCTTCAAGCCATCAAGCGAAATTCCGACGTAACCTATTCCAATATCTTTTATTTTTTTTGCAATTTCTTTAGTAATTAATGTGCCGTTTGTCGAAAGTGTCGGACGTACATTTTTTTTTGCCGCGTATTCTGCCAATTCAAAAAAATCTTCACGAATTAAAGGCTCGCCGCCGCTGAATAATAATACCGGCACTTTAAATTCAGCCAAGTCATCAATAAATTTTTTTGCTTCATCTGTAGTCAATTCATTTTGATATTTTTTTCCGTCCGATTCCATGTAGCAATGACGACATTTCAAATTGCATGTTTTTGTCGAATTCCAAACGACTACCGGTCCGAATCCTTCAGCCGCTCCGTTCTTCATTCGATTTGCTCCTTTTGAATATCTCAATTTATCGCCGTAATAATCACGCGCAAATAATAATTTTGTTACACTTATCAATTTAAATCAACCTCAAAAATTTTTTATTCCGTCAATTAAAATTTTCACTTTCCATTCAATATTTTTTTGAAATGAAATATCCAATTTGCTGAAGGATGCCGCTTGATAAATTGAATGAAACATTTCTGCAATTAAACTTGACGGTACATCTTTTTTTATTTCTCCATTCGATTGTCCACGCTCAATTATCATTTCAAAAATCGGTTTAAATGTAGGAGTATGTTGACGAATCGGCAAAAATTCAGGCTTGTCGCTGTGTTCGGACACAGATAAAAATAACGGCAGTACAAATTTATTTTTCTCCAAAAGTTTTGTTATCTCTCTGCAAGCCAATTCAAGCAATTTCAATGAAGAAAGATTTTTTGATTTTTCTTTGTCAATTACCGACTCAACTTTTTCGGCGAGACTTTTTAAAAGTGCAAGCAAAAGTTCTTCCTTCGACGCGAAATAATTATAAAATGTTCCGACTCCCAATTTGGCGGTATTCATTATATCGGCTATTGATGTTTCGCTGAATCCTTTTTTTACAAATTGAAATGAGGCGGCATCCAATATTTTCTGTCTGTAAATTAATTTTTTTTGTTCGCGAGGAGTTATTTTAATCACCTCATTTTAATCCAACGATGAAATATCCAAATGTTCAAAGTCATTGAGCAAATTTTTAATTTCGGCGATTATTTTTTTCAGACCGCCTTTAAATTTACTTTCGACATTTAACGGCATTTTCGGTTCGTGAAGTGACATTCTCAAAAGTGCCGAGCCAATTTTTTCATCATCTCCGAAATTTAATCTTACTCCTTCAAAATTCGGTTCGGCAATTTCTATTCCTCTGTCGATTGCACGCGATTGAAATTCTGAGAGAATTTTGTTGCCGTATGCACGAAAATTTTCAACGCCTTTAATTTTTAATCTGAACTCTGCCATTTCAGCCGGATAATTTAATTTTTCAATCAAATGCGACAAATCCATTTTATTTTTGCGAGCTTTGGCGGCAGCAATTAAAATTTTTACCGAAAGATATGCACCGTCATCAAGATAATAATTTTCTCTCAATGCTCCGTGTCCGCTCGTCTCGATTGCCAAAGGTGAAGTTATGCCCGCCAAATTTAATTCAATGCACTTATTGATAACATTTCGATAACCGCGCATATATCTTATATGATGAAGACCGAGTTCCTGTTCCAAAAAAATTGTCAAATCGTCTGAAGTAACCGAATCGGTAACAATCGTACTGTGCGGATAATCCTGAGCAATAATCGCGGCGATCATTGCAATCAAGGAATCGCGGCAAATTTCTTTTCCGTCACTCAAAACCGCACTCATTCTGTCAACGTCGGTATCAAAAATTAATCCTAAGTCGGCTTTATTTTCGAGAACTGCCTTTTGAAGTGATTTCATCGCCTCTTCATCTTCGGGATTCGGCATGTGATGCGGAAATTTTCCGTTCGGTTCAAGAAATTGACTGCCTGAAATATCTGCTCCGAGCGGTTTTAAAACTTTCGTTGCAAAAAATCCTCCCGAACCGTTTCCTGCATCAACTATTATGTGCATTCCTTCAAACGGTTTTTCGATTGCGCCGAGTTTTTTTCTGATTTTGTTGCATAAATGTTTTGAATATATTTCGATCAAATTTATTTTTTCGATTTCTTCATTTGAAGCGGAATGAATTTCTTCGACTGCACAGGCATATTTTAAAATCGTCGTTACATTTTCGTGTTCAATTCCTCCCATCTTGGTGAAAAATTTTAATCCGTTACGATTGAAAGGAAGATGGCTCGCAGTTATCATTATTGAACCGTCGGTATTTGTTTCTTGAAAAATATTTGACATGAACATTGCGGGAGTAGAGGCAAGTCCGCAATCAAAAATTTTGACTCCCGCCGCCGACAATGATTCAAAGATTGCCTTTTTAAAAATTTCCGAACTGATTCGCGGATCGTGTCCGACTGCAATTTTTAATTCTGAAGGAAATTTTTCACTCTGCTCACTCAAAAATTTTACAAAACCCGTTGCAATTCGATTTGCCGCCTCAGCCGTGAAATTTATTTTTTCGCCTTCAACGCCTTTAAGTGCAATTCCTCTTATATCGCTGCCGTTTGCCAATCTCATTATTTCTTTTTCAGTCATCATCATTTTTCACCTTCATTGAATCGTAATCAGTTAAATCGACATGAAGAGACGTAACCGAAACGTAACCTTCATCTGCGGCAAAAATATCTGTGCCTTCACCGCGTTCAATGTCATAAACTTGACCGCCGACACGATAAAATTTTCTGTCGTTTTCGTCCGTATGATATTGAAACGCATTTATATAATCTCTTCTTCCGAGTTTTGCAAATTTAAATTGCGGCTTATTGTCTTTGTATCGTTTCGGGAAATTTATATTATAAAAAAATTGTCTGTGTTCATTTTTTTTCATTTCATTTTCAAGATATTCAACCGTTGCATTGGCGGCATCTTCAAACGAAATTTCAGATTCAACATCGAGAGAAATTGCTGCAGATGAAATTTCATGTAGAAAACCTTCCATTGCTGCGCCGACTGTTCCTGAATATAAAACGTCCGTTGCAAGATTAGAGCCGTGATTTATTCCGCTTAATACCAATTCGGGCCAATTTCCTTCGCACATCGCCTCAAGATAAATTTTTGTGCAGTCGGTTGGAGTTCCATCAATAGCCCATGTTTCTATTTTTTTATCTATTTTTGTGTTCGGACAATGATTTTTTAAAAGTTCTTCAATTTGTTCATCGGTTATTTTCATAAATTCGACCTGTCTCAAAACCGAAAGCGCGTGACTCATTCCGCTTTGTTGTTTGAGTGGAGCAACTATTATTACTTCGTGCCGTTTAGCAAGTGCAACTGCCAATGCCCAAATTCCGAGTGCTCTTATTCCGTCGTCATTCGTCAACAATATTTTCATAAGTTTTCACCTTCAATCTTTAATTTCAAAAAGTGCTGAGGCAAAATCATCGGAATTAAATGGTTTTAAATCTTCAACGCCTTCACCTATTCCAATCCATTTGACCGGGATTGACAATTCTGATTTGATTCCGATAATTACTCCGCCTTTTGCAGTTCCGTCAAGTTTCGTCAATACCAAGCCGGTAATCGGTGCCGCCTTTGTAAAAATTTCTGCTTGCGAAATTGCATTTTGTCCCGTACCTGCATCCAAAATTAAAAGTGTTTCATGTGGTGCGCCGTGAACCCCTTTTCCGATTACGCGATTTATTTTTTTGAGTTCTTCCATTAAATTATATCTGTTTTGCAATCTTCCTGCAGTATCGACAATTAAAACATCAATATTTCTTGCTTTTGCGGCACGTGCGGCATCCAACGCGACACTTGACGGATCTGATCCTTCTTCGTGTTTTATTATTGATGCTCCCGTTCTCTCTGCCCAAATTTCAAGTTGATCGATTGCAGCGGCTCTGAAAGTATCTGCAGCGGCAAGCATGACAGATTTGCCCTGCGCTTTATAATATGCACTCAATTTTCCTATCGTCGTCGTTTTTCCTGCTCCATTGACTCCCGTCACCAATATTACATATGGCTTGACTTCTTCAGGCGAAATTTTTTGAATGGATTCATCGTCCTGCGATAATATATTACTGATTTCTTTTTGCAGAAACGGTTTTAAATCTTCCGGCGAATTGATTAATTTTTTGCGTATTCCCTTTTTGACTGCCGCCATTAATTTTTCTGTCGTCGAAGGTCCGACATCTGAAAGTATCAAGGTTTCTTCCAATTCATCAAGAAATTTATCATCTATATCAGCGTAGCCGATTATTAATTTTTCTATTTTCTCTGTTAATGTCTCTCTCGTTTTTGAAAGACTTTCCTTTAATTTATCGAAAAATCCCATTCAATCACTTCCTCATTTAAAAAAAATTTTGTTTATCGCGTTCAAAACTCCGTCGTGATCGTTATCGGTCGTCACAAAGTCCGCGATTGATTTTATTTCGTCATCTGCATTTCCCATTGCAACGGAATATCCCGCAGCTTGAAGAATTTCTATATCATTCGGCGCATCTCCTATTGCAATCGTTTCTGAAATTTCGACGTTGAGATATTTGCAAAGTTCAATCAATCCCGATGCTTTAGTAATGTTTAACGGCGATGCCTCAAGATTGTTCGATTCGGCAAAGACAAGCTGAAGATTTCGATTTTTAAGTTTTTCGACGCTCCGATCTCTCGATTCTTTATTTCGATGATACAAATTCACTTTCATAATTTTTTCTTTGTTTTCTATTGCATATTTTTTTATATCTTCGCATTTAATACAAATTCTGTCAAACATTTCAAAATATATTCCCATTCCGAAATCAGACATTTTTTCAATATCTTTCGATCGTGCTATTGAATCTTCAACAGTCAAAAGGTGAATCATTGCATTTTCCTCTTCACCGACTTCAATTATTTTCAGACAATCGTCAAAAGGTACTGCGTGAATTGAAATTGCTTTTTCTTCAAAAAAATCATAAATGACACCGCCGCTCGCCAGAATTGCATAACGCATATTTTTAAAATCTTCTCTGTAAGCACTCATTTCAGCCAAACAACGACCGCTTGCAATTATTACATGAATTTTATTCTCAAGCAGTCGATTGATTCCTTTAAGAGTTTCGGACGAAATTTTTTTTGATGAATTTAAAACTGTTCCGTCCATATCGAGTGCCAATATTTTATACATTTCAAAAATCTCTCCGCAATTTATAATTTTTGTTTTTATTATATCACATTTTTTTATATAAGACTATTTTTCTTTGATAATATCGCCGTCAAAATTTATTTTTAAAATTTCATCAGTCGAAATTATTTTTTCCGTTTCATTTTGTGATTCAGATTTAATTAAAATCGTATAATCAGCCAATGCGCGAAGATTTGTATTTTTCAAAAGAAGATAATCGCCTTCAATCAAAATAATTTCTTCGTCGGATTCGTCATATCTCATTGCACGAATTTTATTTTGCAATTCATCAATATCAAAATCTTCGGAAGGAATATTCATAACGAAAATTTTTGTGAGTGAAGAATTTTTTCCCGAAATTTTTTCGAGACATTCAGCAATCATTTTTCTTTCGACTGAGGACGACACCAAATAAGCAATTATTTTTCGTCCGCCTGATTGTTCATAAATTTCATTTAAATTTTTCAATAACGGTATAAATATTTCATTGATAATTTTTTCGCTGAATTCTTTCATTTAAAAAAACTCCTTCAATAATTTGTAACGCAGCAAAATTTTAATTCGTATTAATGAACCCGCAGAAAATTTTTCATGAAGCGGCAAAATTTTTTCATCAATTTTTAAAGTCAATTCGGTATTAAGTCCCGTCCGCAATTCCAAAATTTTTATTGAACGATTAATTTCGTCCATAATAAAAAAATTTCCTTCATTTTTAAAATTTCCGTCCGTCTCCAAAAACGGCAATCCCACTCCGAAAGATTGATAGCGTGTCGATTTTAAAATAAATCCGTCACAATCGTCATTAATTATAAAAAATTCTTCAACAGGAGTTTTTTGAACCGAATGAATAAATCTCGTCGAAAATTTTTGTCCGCTCTGTGCAGTTTTTGAAAATAAAATTTTTTTGTCGCTTTCGATTAAAAATACAGGTTGAAAAAAATAATACGAAATTATAAAAAAGAGTGCACCCGAAAATAAGATGCGCTCTTTTAATTTTATACGTTTAAAAAATTTCATTACTTCTTATTTTTTGAAAAATTCTTCTGCGCCCGTGTTCATGGTAATTGAAATACCGTTGGCAGCATTTTCTTTTGAAATCATTTCGGCGACTGCATGAGATGATCTGAGTTTGCCGAGATTGTTGAACAACGCCGATGCAATTTTTCCGCCGACTTCAGGAGACATTTTGTCAGTTGAAATCAACATAGCCATGACTGAGACCGCAGGAGTTTCATTTTCAATTCCCGAATAAGTTCCCGACGGAATTTTTGTTTTTGTATAAAAAGGAAAATCTTTAATCAATGCGTCAGCTTTTTCTTCGTCAATGGGAATCAATTTAATTTTTTCTTGAGAGGCAATATCTTGAACAGCCGCAGTAGGATAACCTGCAGTTACAAAAGCTGCGTCAACTTCTCCGTTTTTGAGAGCAACCGCTGCCTCACCGAATGAAAGAAATTGAACTTCAATATCTTCGTAATTCACGCCGTAAGCTGCCATAATTTGACGAGCATTTGCTTCAGCTCCCGATCCTTGTGAGCCGACTGCAATTTTTTTGCCTTTGAAATCGGCAACTGAATTAATTCCATTTTTTTCAAGAGTTACAATTTGGCAAGTTTCGGGATAAAGTGATGCGATTGCACGAAGATTTTCGATTTTTTTATCCTTGAACATTTCAGTACCGTTGACGGCATAGAAAGCAACATCATTTTGAACAATTGCGAGATCAACCGCGCCTTCTTTGAGCATGTTTATATTTGCAACAGATGCGCCGGTACTTTGAGCACTTGCTCTCATACCTTCCTGATTGAGAATTTCAGCCATTGCTCCGCCGATTGGATAATAAGTTCCTGCCGTGCCTCCCGTTGCAATGTTGATCGGACCGTCTGATTTTGCTCCGTCTTTTGAACCGCCGCCTTGTTCACCGCAGCCGCTTACAAAAAAAGTTGTCATTACCAGCATTAGACAAAGGAGCATAAATTTGGAGACCTTACGCATTGAAAATCACCTCTTAAAAAATTTTTTGAAGATAATATATCATAAGTTAAAAAATTTTTCAATAATTTCAAAATTATTTGTCGGGATTCCATTCACGGATTTTTGACGGCAGATTAAATTGATTTAAAATTTTTCCGACGATATGATCAATTTGATCTTGAATTGTCGTCGGCACATTATAAAAAGTCATAAGCGGCGGCAAAATTATTACTCCGTTTGTTGAAAGTTCAAGCATATTTTTCAAATGTATTCTGCTGAAAGGAATTTCACGCGGCACAATAATTAATTTTCTTCTTTCCTTAATGCAAACGTCGGCGGCTCTGAGCAAAAGATTTTCGGCATAACCGCTCGCAATTCCGGCAACCGTTTTCATTGAACAGGGAACAATTATCATTCCGTCAGTCAAAAAACTTCCGCTTGCAATCGACGCATCAGTTTCATTTACGTCATATACTTTATCTGCAAGTCTTTTCACTTCGCGCAAATCAAAATTTGTTTCGTGTTCAAATGTCAATGCCGCTCCTTCAGTTACGATTAAATGAGTTTCGACATCAGAAAAATTTTTCAATCTTTTTAAAAGTTCAACGGCAATTATTACGCCGCTCGCTCCGCTTATTCCTATTATTAATTTCATTCTTTCACCTTTCGGCATATTTTTTTATTTAATATCTTTGGCGGATTCCCATTCACAAATAAATCCCATCATACTGACACCATAATAATCGAAACCAAGACTTTCAGCGGCATCATTCGGTAAATCATTCCACTTGCCGAAAGCAGATCCGTTGCCCGGATCCGGAATACGATAAATCATAATGTAATTTTCATTGGCAGAAACATTATTATTTGGTTCCCCTATTGCCCAATTTGAGTATGCTATCAATTCATTTGTAACCCATTTCCAATTGTTAAAGTCATCTTTATATCCGCCTATCCAATAATATCTTTTAGTTCCTTTCATAATCATTTTTTCTATAAAATCTTGTAAATTTTGAGATTTAACGACAGCCAAATGTCCGCCAAGTTTTTCACAGTATGACTTTGCATCTTTCCAATATGATTCATAATCAAATAATTTGTAATAGTGACCATTATATTCTTCCAAGCCGTCAATTTTTGTAATTGATGGGACGGAAACATTTAAAAAATTTTTTACATCATCTTCATCAATGGTTGCAATCATCAATGCTTTACAAAGCATACCGTTTTCATAAAAATCTACTTGTTCCGATTTTATTTTAATGATTGCATTTGCGACACTTTTTATTTGATCTTTGGAAAATTCCAAATCAATTACTTCTGTATAACTTTCAACGAAAACTCCCGCTTGTTCTATGATTTTTCTTTTAGCATCTGTCAATGCGGCTTTTTTTGCTTTATCTCTTGTATCCGTGTCACCAAGCCTGTATTCACCTTCAGCGGAAATTTCTTTCGGCTCGGCATGAACTGCAGATACATTCATTAAAATTAATGCTGTTAAGAATAAATATAAATAACCTTGAAATATTTTCTTAATCATAATCATCACTCCCGAAAGATATTTTCAACGATAAAATAAATTTTCCTGCAGTATTATATGTTGACAAACATTAAAAATTATTGTAAACTTCAAAACATATAAAATTTATAGGTGATTTGACAACAAAAGCCTGAAAATTTATCAATTTCCTGACGCTGATTTTACATTCTGCATTGAAAAATAAATTAAATCGAGGTGTGAGATGAAAAAATTACAAATTGGTGAGATTCCCGATTTTGTTATGAGTTTTGTTTTTGATGAAATTAAAAAAATTCGCGGCGGAGAAATAATTTTTGTTGCTCAAGACGGTTATTTGATGAATATTGAAATAAATAATCGCCGCAGAATTGCAGATTGGTCAGATATTTTGCCTGAAATTGATGATGAAATTTGCGAGAAACTCAAAAATAAAATTCGCAGAGAATTTAAAATGCTGATGTATGGAAAGTTGACAATAAAAATTCAAAAAAACAAAATCATTCAAATTGAGCGTACAATTCAAAGTCGTTTTACAGGTTTGGACGGCGAAGGAATTTAAAATAAAAATGGGAGAGATAACGATGGAAAACATTAATTACAAAGAGTTGAAAAAAGGCGGATTTCTCAGCCAAAAACAACCGAATTATTTTTCAATGCGTTTGAAAAGTGTCGGCGGATATTTTACGTCCGAACAACTCGATACAATTCAAAAAGTTGCCGAAAAATTTGGAAAAGGTTATATTCATCTTACGAGTCGTCAAGGTATTGAAATTCCGTTTATTCATCTTGATAATATCAGCGAAGTAAAAGAAATGCTGAAAATCGGCGGAGTTGAAGTCGGATTCTGCGGACCGAGAGTAAGAACAATTACGGCTTGTCAAGGCAATCAAATTTGTCCTTCCGGATTGATTGACACAAAAAGAATTGCCGATGAATTTTATAAAAGGTTCGGAGGCAGAGAATTGCCGCATAAATTTAAATTTGGATTTACAGGCTGTCATAATAATTGTCTGAAAACTGAAGAAAATGATTTGGGAATAAAGGGAGCAGTTAAACCGATTTGGAATAGTGAAAAATGTATTTACTGCGGAAGATGTCAGGCAATTTGTCCTCAGAAAGCAATAACTGTTGACAAAAATGAAAAAAAAGTTACCGTTGACAGAGAAAAATGCGTTTATTGTGGAAAATGTATAAAAAATTGTACGGCGGCATGGCAAGGAGAAAGCGGTTTTATTATTTCGTTCGGCGGACTTTACGGCAATCGAATTGCGATAGGAAAAAATATTTTGCCGATAGTTTTTGATGAAAATAAACTCTATGAAATTGTGGAAGTCACTTTGAAATACTTTGAGGAAAATGCAAGAAAAGGCGAGAGATTCAGAAATATGCTTGACAGAATCGGCTGGGATAAATTTACCGAAACATTAAAAAGTACAATTTAAAATAAGAATAAAAATTTTTTGAACTCATTGAAAAATATTTTGCATTTGGATAAAATATTTTCAAATTTTTTTTTTAATGGAGATGATTTTTTTGAAAAGAATAAAAAAAATGAATCATGGTCTGAAAGGTGAAATAAAAATTCCCGGCGATAAATCAATTTCACATCGTGCCATTATGATTTCATCTCTTGCAGATTCTGAAGTTGAAATAAAAAATTTTTTGAAGGGTGCAGATTGTCTTTCAACTATCGGCTGCATGAGAGAAATGGGAGTTTCGGTTGAAGAAAGTAATGAAAAAATTTTAATTCGCGGCAATGGTTTAAACGGACTTATTGAGCCGAAAAATATTTTGGATGCAGGAAATTCAGGAACAACTTTAAGGCTGTTGATGGGATTATTGTCCGCGCAGAATTTTTTGACGACATTCACAGGCGACGATTCATTGAGAAAAAGACCAATGGGACGAGTAATAACACCGCTTTCAAAAATGGGAGCAAAAATATTCGGACGCAATCAAAATAAAAATTTGCCGATAACGATTGTACCGACTGAAAAATTAAAAGCAATTACATATCAAATGCCAGTTGCGAGTGCTCAAGTCAAAAGCGCGATAATTTTAGCCGGACTTTATACGGACGGAATAACAACAATAATTGAAAAAAATCCTTCGCGAGATCATACTGAAAAAATGTTGTCGGCATTTGGAGCAAAAATTGAAAAAAATTTAAACGAAATAAAAATATATCCTGCACAGAAATTGACTGCACCGAAAATGATTGAAGTACCAGGCGATATAAGTTCGGCGGCTTATTGGATAGTGCTTGCGTCAATTCTCGAAGACAGCGACGTTATAATTAAAAATGTCGGAATAAACGAAACACGCACGGGAATTACAGACGTAATGAAAAACATGGGAGCAAAAATTTATTTTGAAAATGAAAGAATAAGCGGCGGCGAAAATTTTGCAGATATTCACGTAATTAAAAGCAAATTGCACGGTATAACTTTCGGCAATGAAATGATTCCGAGATTGATTGATGAAATTCCGATTATAGCAGTTGCGGCGGCTTTTGCTGAAGGTGATACAATTATAAATGATGTCGGTGAACTTAGAGTTAAAGAAACTGATAGATTGAAAGCAATCGTTGAAGAATTTAACAAAATATCCGTCGGAACGTTTGAGGCTGATGAAAATACTTTAATAATTCACGGCGGAAATAAATTTAATTATGCCGAATGTAAAACGTATGACGATCACAGAATGGCAATGTCGCTTGCAATTTTTGGTGCGGCTGCAAATGGAGTTTTGATTGATAATCCCGATTGCGTTAAAATTTCTTATCCGAATTTCTTTGACTCGTTAATTTAAAAGTGAATTATTAATATTTTTCGTGACGGAAGAATCAATTTCATCAAGCAATGCAAATCTCCTTCGATAAGTTGCACGTTTTCTCGTCGGAATTTCTTCAACGGATTTTCTTATTTCAATCAGCGGCAGCGAATCAAAACGCGGATCATCTGTGTGACTGCCTCCCGCCTCAATCCAAAAATCGCTGAATGATGTTTTCAATTTTCTATCGCTGCGTACATGATTATTTGCATAATATCCTTCATTGGTTACGGCGTAAATTTTGCGAATGTCCAATGCTCGCGCGACTGCTTGAGTTGCATACAAAATTAAATTTTTCGTTCGATACGCATGACATTTTTTCGTAATTTTTTTTACGACTTCTTTCGCGTCTTCCATGTTCGGACCTTGCATAGCTCCTATCCACATTGACCAGTCTCCGAGTTTGTCGCGTGCTATCCAGAAAATTATTTGATAAATCGGTTCTCCGTCAGGCAGCAATAACATCAACGCATTTAATCCTTCTTTGCGTTGACCAGGTTCCATTCTCAATACCAATTCCATTGATTTAAATTCGTCGTCAAGTTCCATTTTCCAAAGTTTCAAAGAATTATCGCTGTATAAATCAATTACTGTTTCAGGTTTAAAATTCGATTTCAAAAACATCATATGCTCTTTTATTAATCTAATTCGTTCGTCGAAAGTGGAGTTGTGATAAAAAAATGCTCGTGTCGGCTGCTCAAACACATATGGAAAATTTTCTGCGACATTTTTTAAAAGATCGCTGCTTTCAAAAAATTTTATGATTTCTTTCATTTTTCGCGCATTAAAACTGCAGCGTGTGACAAATACCGCAAATCTGTGCGCCTCTCTCATATTTTCGAGATTATAAATTTTTTTTCCGAGTTCAACAAAACGCTGTGCTGTATGCATGTCCTCACCTTTCATTTAAAATTTTCGCTATATCTTTCGTGATGACGTTTGAATATTCTATTGATATTTCTTTTACAAATCTTTTCCAATATTTTCGAGCTCTTTTCGCCATCAAAAAATCCGAATAATACAAAATCGGAAATTTTGCCGACGTTCCGATATTATCAATTATTTTAATTTGCCGCTCATTTTCTGAAATTCTCTGCACCAAAAAATTATCAGGATCCATTCCTGCCGCCACAAATTTTTCATTGATAAAAACTTTTTTGAAATTCAACAGCAATTCAATCAAATCATCAATATTTTTCGGATTTCGTATATGTTCAAGCAAAGTTTTGGAATTTGAGCCGTCGAAATCAATTATTCGTTCAAATAAATATCCTTTGCCTTTGTTCGTTTCCACTTCTCCGAAATATTTCGTCAAAAGTGTCATCTTTTCAACTTTTTTTCCAAGTGCCGCTCGATATTTCATTTCACGATCAAAATCTGTGTCTGGTGTCGTGAATAAAATTTTCACGCAAAGATTTTTATCTGTCGGATGAGCATAAACTATTTTGTGATTGCCGTCTCCGAGTTTTAAATCATCAGTCAAAATTAATTTTTCGGTTGACATTTTTTTAAATACCTTCCTCCAAAATCGTCACAGCCTAAAACTTCGCCTTCTCTGTCAATCAATATCGTCCCTATTTGCATTTTGTCAAAAATATATCGTCGTGCTCTTTGACTTGCTCGTTCGGCGATTTTTTTGTAAACTCTTTCAAAATGATTTTCGGAAATAATTTTTATTGCCTCTTCAGTCGTATTTGCCAGAAGAATTTTTTTTACTTCGGAATTTCTTAAACCTTCTGCCGCAGAATATGCAGCAATCGTTTCAAGTCGTCCATCTCCGATTCGATTGTGTGTATAAAATGTTCCTCCCGCTACTTTTGCAAGTTTTCCGATATGTCCGAATAAAATCACCGATTTAATTTTTCTCTCCGCCGCCGATTCAAGCATATATCCGATAAAATTACTCGTTTGAATTATTATTTCCTTCTTTAATTTTAATTTAATTGCGGCATCTTCTCCAATTTTTCCCGGTACAAAAATTATTTCGTCAAAGCCATTCGCGATTGCCACATCAATTTGAGGCACGAGAGATTTTTTAAATGCTTCTTCGGACATCGGACGCAATACGCCTGTTGTTCCGATTATTGAAATTCCTCCTTTTATTCCGAGTGTCGGATTTAAAGTTTTTTTTGCAAGTTCTTCACCGTTTGGAACTGATATTTTTATCTCAAATCCTTTTTTAATTGAAAAAAATTCTGCGATAACATTTTTAATGAGCTGACGAGGTCCTAAATTAATTGCAGGTTCACCGATTGGAATTTGCAAGCCGTTTTTCGTTACAATTCCGACTCCTTCGCCGCCTTTGAAAATAATTTCATCGCCTTGAATTTTTTTTGTCGTCGTAAAAATTGAAGTGCCGTTTGTAATGTCAGGATCATCTCCCGAAAATTTTATTACTTCGACTTCAATTTCATCATCGGAAATTTTTTTGATATTTTTGATCGGAATTTTTAAAAATGTTCCGTCAAGTGCAATTATTTCAACCTGCTCCGAAAAAATTTTCCGCGTCATAAAAATTAACGCTGCTTTTACTCCTGCCGCCGCACATGCTCCCGTCGTGTATCCGTTTCGCAAATTTTTCAATTTTATCACCTTCAATATTATATCACAGACTTGCAAAACCTTTAAGATTTTTATATAATACGCGAAAATTTATTTTGATTGGAGACTTTATTGATGAAAAATTTTCCGCTGACTAATGAGCAGCTTCACAAATTAATAAAAAAATTTCCAACTCCTTTTCACATTTACGACGAACGAAAAATTAAAAATAATCTGCAACGATTGAAAAAAGCATTTGAATGGGTCGACTTCAAAGAATATTTTGCAGTCAAAGCAACGCCGAATCCGAAAATTGTAAAAATTTTTGCAGATGACGGAGCGGGAGCGGATTGTTCATCACTTCCCGAACTTTTGATTGCTCAAAAAGCGGGACTTCAAAATAAAAATATAATTTTGACTTCAAACGATACGCCGCTTGACGAATTTGAAGAGGCGTTGAAAATCGGAGCAATCATAAACCTTGACGACATATCTCATTTAAAATTTTTGGCTGAAAATGCAAGACTGCCTGAAATTTTATGTTTTCGATACAATCCTGCCGACATTTCAAACGAAGGCAATGACATAATCGGAAAACCTCAAGAGGCAAAATACGGCTTGACGCGCAAACAAATTTTTCAAGCATATCAATCGGCAAAAGATATGGGAGTGAAACATTTCGGACTTCATACAATGGTAGCCTCGAATGAACTTTACACGCAAATTTTTTTGACAACTGCCGAAATTATGTTTAATCTTGCAGTAGAAATAAAAAATAAATTGAATATTGAACTTGAATTTATAAATCTCGGCGGCGGAATCGGAATACCTTACCGTCCCGAACAAAAACCTGTCGATCTCGAAACGGTCGGCAGCGGAATAAAAAATCTTTATGAAAATATTCTCGTCAAAAATAATTTGAATCCGGCTCTTGCAATGGAATCCGGTCGAGCAATGACAGGCGATGCAGGCTGGCTCGTTTCGACTGTCAGACATTTAAAAAATACTTATAAAAATTATGTCGGTCTTGATTCATGTATGGCTGATTTAATGCGTCCTGCAATGTACGGAGCTTATCATCATATAACAGTAGCCGACAAAGAAAATTTGCCGCGTGATCACATTTACGACGTTACAGGTTCGCTCTGTGAAAACAATGACAAATTTGCAATCGATCGCGAACTTCCGAAAATTGAAGTCGGAGATATTTTAATCATTCATGATACGGGGGCTCACGGTCATGCAATGGGGTTTAATTACAACGGCAAATTGAGACATGCCGAATTGTTGATTCGTGAGAACGGTGAAATTGAAATGATTCGACGCGCCGAAACTGTTGAAGATTATTTTTCAACGTTAGTTTAAATATTTAAAGGACAGGAGAGTTTTTTTAATGAAAAAAATATTGGCGGCAGACGGAATTTCTGCACAGGGAATTGATTTATTAAAAAATGAATTTGTGGTAGACGTAAGAGACAAAATTTCTGCAGATGAACTTTTGGAAATAATCGGCGAATATGATGCGTTAATGGTACGTTCGGCATCAAAAGTAACGGCTGAAGTAATTGAACGCGCAATAAATTTAAAAATAATCGGACGAGCTGGAGTCGGCGTTGACAATATCGACATACCGGCAGCAACCGCAAAAGGAATTATTGTTATCAATTCACCGGGAGGAAATACAATCGCGGCGACTGAACATACTTTTGCAATGATGATGTCAGTCAGTCGAAAAATTCCGATTGCAAACGAAACAATGCAAAGAGGCGAATGGAATCGAAAAGAGTATGTCGGCGTTGAACTCAAAGGCAAAACTTTGGGGGTAATCGGACTCGGAAGAATCGGAATGGGAGTTGCAAAACGTGCACTTGCATTTGAAATGAATGTTGTCGGTTATGATCCTTATGTCAATGAAGAACGCGCAAGTGAACTTGGAATAAAAGTTGTCGAACTTGAGGACTTAATAAAAAATTCAGATTTCATCACAGTTCATATGCCGCTGACTCCCGATACAAAAAATATGATTTCAATGAACGAAATGAAAAAAATGAAAAGCAATGTCCGATTAATAAATTGTGCAAGAGGAGGAATAATTAACGAAGATGATCTTGCACAGGCAATTAAAGAAGGAATTGTTGCAGGTGCGGCAATAGATGTTTTCGTTGAAGAACCGATTAAAAAAGATCATCCGCTGATCGGTTTAAAAAATGTCGTGCTGACTCCTCATCTCGGGGCTTCAACTGTTGAGGCTCAAATCGGTGTTTCACTCGATGTTTCAAAGGGAATCCTTGCGGCATTGAAAGGCGAACCTGTATTAAATGCCGTAAATCTTGCGCCTGTCTCTCAACAAGTCATGCAAATTATTTCTCCTTATCTCAATTTGGCTGAACGTCTCGGCTGTACAATTTGTTCACTCGCCGAAGGTCCGATTAAAAAAATCGAAGTCACTTACAACGGAGAGATTACCGAAGTAAATACAAATCTTTTGACGACTGCGATTGTTAAAGGTATGTTGAATCCTGTCCTTGAAAAAGATGTCAATTATGTAAATGCACCGATGTTTGCAAAATCACGCGGAATAAAAATTACCGAAGTCAAAGAAAAAGAAGCGGAGAATTTTCATAATCTGATAACAGTCAAAGCTCAAGCCGGAGGAAAAACCTGCTCGGTTAAAGGAACGCTTTTTGGAAATGAAGGAAGAATAGTTGAAATAAATAAATTCAGAATTGATGTCGATCCTCATTCAAGAATTTTAATTTGTCCGCATATCAACAGACCCGGTGTAATCGGAACAGTCGGCACTATGATGGGCAAGCACGGAATAAATATTTCAAGTATGAGCGTCGGCACAACTGTTATAAAAGGAACGTCATTAATGGTTTTGACTATTGACAACGATATTTCGGCTGAAGTTTTAGAAGAATTTAAATCGCTCGATGTAATTTTTGATGCAAAACTTGTTAATTTTTACGCCGTTTGAAATTTTTAAATCGAAAAAAATTTGTCGCTTGAAAAAATTTTTTGAGCGATTTTTTTTTTTGTGTCTAAAAAATATTTTTTTAAAGCGCGATTATAAGTTGACACAATTTAACTATTTAATGTTATAATAGAATATAAAAATTTGTAGGAGATTTGCGCATGTTTAAATCTATGAACAAACTGATGGTCAGAGCGATAATTGAATTTGTCATGCTGGCGACAATTTTAAGTTTGGCAGGGTATTTTGTTTACTATAAAATGGATTTAAATTTAAAGGAATCACTCGAAGAAACGGTAGCACTTCAAAGCAAAAGTATAGCGTTCGGATTGGAACAGCAATTTAACGAACAATTTAAAAAATTGCGTGCTGCCTCTTCCGTCATTGAAAGCGGACAAATAACTCCCGATAATTTAAAAAATTTTTTTATGGTCGGTTCGATTGATGAGAAAATGGGAATAATTTCACAAGACGGAAAATTAATTTCGGGAGACAGATTCAATTATGATATATTGCGCGATTTTAAAGATGTATTTGACGGAAGGGAAGTTGTTAAATACAGACAAAATGGCGGATTAATTTTTGCGGTGCCGGTTAAAATCAACGATCAAATTTGTATGATTTTCAACAGTCACAGCGATGAATCCGTCAGAAAAAAATTTCAGGCGATAAGTTATAACGGTTCGGGTACAATTATTCTTCAAAACGGAATGGATAATTGGATGATACTTTCTGAAGGTGAAGAATTGATTAATCTCGATCCCGAAATGCAGGCAGGCTGGAATAAACTCATAAACAAATTAAATTCCGTGGAAGAAGATTATTCGTCGGTTTATTACAAATTTCACGATAAAAGTTATTTTGTGTATTTCGCCGAAGTTTCAAAAGATCAACATATTGCAATCTCAGGCTATGCACCTTGGAGAGCTGTGGCAGTCGGAATTGATTATATTTATATGGTTATGGTCGTCACATTCTTCATAATTCTTTTGATGATTTTGTTTGAAGTGCGTTACATGATGAAAAAGCGAGAGGCTGAAGAACTTGCTCACGATAAAATTATTGCAGACTCCGCGAACAAGGCCAAGAGTGAATTTTTGTCGAACATGTCGCATGAAATAAGAACTCCGATTAATGCAATCATGGGAATGGACGAGATGATAATTCGCGAAAGCAGAGACAAAAATATTTTGGAATACGCCGAAAATCTTCAAAATGCCGCAAGAAATCTTCTCGGTCTTGTAAATGATATTTTGGATTTTTCAAAAATTGAAGCGGGAAAAATGGAAATAATTCCCGTCGAATATGCTTTAAGTTCAATGCTGAATGATTTAATAAATATGATTCAAAAACGAGCAGAGAAAAAAAATCTTACATTTCAGATTAATGCGTCTCCCGATATTCCGAGTATACTTTTCGGCGATGAGATCAGAATAAAACAAGTCATCACAAATATTTTGACAAATGCAGTTAAATATACCGAAAAAGGAGGAGTAACATTAAATGTGACTTCGCGGCAGGCTGATTTGGAAAATATTTATTTGTGTATAAGTGTGAGCGATACGGGAATAGGAATAAAAAAAGAAGATCTTTCAAAACTTTTCAGCGCATTTGAAAGAATAGAAGAAAAAAGAAATCGCACGATTGAAGGAACCGGCTTGGGAATGAACATCACGCAAAGATTATTGGCGATGATGAATACAAAATTGGAAGTCGAGAGCGAATACGGAAAAGGTTCGACATTTTCATTTAAAATTGAACAAAAAGTAGTCGATCCCGAACCGCTCGGAGATTTTCAAGAAAATTATAAACGTTCAATCTCCCAGCATGAAGAATATCACGAATCATTCACTGCACCCGATGCAAAAATACTTGTCGTCGATGATACGGTTATGAATCTGACGGTTATAAAAGGACTTTTAAAGCAAACGAAAATTCAAATTGATACTGCGACGAACGGACCGGATTGCTTGGCAATCGTCGCTAAAAAAAGATATGACATAATTTTCCTTGATCACAGAATGCCCGGAATGGACGGAATAGAAACACTGCATATAATGCAGAAAATGATGAACAATCCGAATGCTTACACGCCGATAATTTCATTGACGGCAAACGCAATAAGCGGTTCACGCGAAAAATATATTGAGGCGGGATTCAGCGATTATTTGACGAAGCCTGTCAACGGTCTTCAGCTTGAAAATTTGATACGTGAATATTTGCCGCGAAAAAAAATTATCGTCTCGGATTTTCAAATTCAGGAAGAAATTTCCGAAGAAAAATTTTCATTGCCCGAATGGCTTTATCACGTTGACGGCTTGAATATTGCCGAAGGAATTGATCATTGCGGAGACATTGAATTGTATCTTGATGCACTTACCGTTTTTGCGGAATCAGTTTTGAGTGCGTCGGAACTCATAGAAAATTATTACAAATCAGGCGACATAAAAAATTATATAACGAAAGTGCACGCCTTAAAAAGTTCTGCACGAGTCATCGGAGCCGATGAGCTTTCGGAAAAAGCAAGGCGGCTTGAAGAGGCAGGCAATGCAGGTTACATTACTGAAATTAAAAATGATACCGAACCTCTTTTGAAATTGTATCGAAGTTACGCCGACAAACTTTCACCGCTGATTAAATCCGATGAAGATGATGAAGCTCCAAATAAAATTTTAATTACCGACTACGATTTGAAAGAAGCATTTGAAGCGATGAAGGATGCCGTCGCGACATTCGATTACGACACGATGAATTTTGTATTTCAATCGCTTGATGAATACCGATTGCCGAAATTTGAAGCGGAAGTTTACAAAAAAATAAAAGAGGCCGCCGCTAATTTGGATTGGGAAGAAATTAAAAGATTGCTTGACGGGGTTTTAAAATGATCGGATATTTAAGCGGAAAAGTGAAATTTATTTTTGAGGACAATTTAATTTTGGACGTGAACGGAGTCGGATATAAAATTTATATTGACAATCGCACGCTTGAAAATCTCAAAATAAATCAGGAGAAAGAATTTTTTATTTATACTGCCTTTCGTGACGACGCGATAAATCTTTACGGCTTTAAAGATCAATCTGATTACGAACTTTTTTCAAATTTGATAACAGTCAGCGGAATCGGAGCAAAAACGGCTTTGAATGTCTTGGCAAAAATGTCGTCAAAAGATTTTGCACGAGCGATTTATCAAAAAAATATTACGGCATTGACGAATTTACCGGGAATAGGAAAAAAATCTGCACAGAGATTAATTTTGGAATTGAAGGACAAATTGGAAATTGATACATTGGCGGAAGATGAAAACTCGGATTGGCAGCCGCAAAAAAATAAAAGCAATTCATTTGAAGATGCAGCGGAGGCATTGACGGCACTCGGATACAACAATTCTGAAATTGCGGAAGTATTTCAAAAAGCAAAATCATCAATGACGACGGAAGAATTAATAAAATTTGCACTCAAAGAATTAAACCGATTCGCCTGATAAAAAATAAATTCTTGATTTTCAATTCGGAATATTGTAAAATTAAAAAAAATTTTGGAGAGGCGATTGATATGGTAAAAGTTCGCATTCACAATATGATGTTTTACGGATTTCACGGTTATTACGAATATGAACGTGAACAGGGACAAAAATTTTTCTTTGACGTTGAAATGATTATGAAAGACGACAAAGCGGCGAATAGTGACAGCCTCAATGACGGAGTTGATACCGCACGCGTTTATGATATTGTAAAAGAAGTTACAGAAAATAAACGTTTCCAACTCATGGCGGCATTGGCAGGACATATCGGCGATAAACTGCTTGCAAAATTTCCGCATGTTGATGAAGCAATCGTAAAAGTTCGCAAGCCTTCAGTACCTATTGCCGGACCGATTGATTATGTTGAAGTTGAAGTTACACGTTATCAAAAGAAAGATTAATTAAAATACTCTATAGCGATTAACGCGATAAAAATTATAAAGACAAAAAGAATTGCAGAAAAGTCTATTGATTGAATCTGCAATTTTTTCATGTGAGTACGACCTTCACCGCCGCGATAACATCTTGCCTCCATTGCAACGGCGAGATCATCGGCACGACGAAACGCAGACAAAAATAACGGCACGAGAATCGGAATCATAGATTGAGCTCTTTTAAAAATATTTCCGGATTCAAAATCAACTCCTCTTGCAGATTGCGCCTTGATAATTTTGTCCGTTTCTTCCAAAAGTGTCGGAATGAATCGAAGAGCTATAGTCATCATCATTGCCAATTCATGTGCAGGTATTCCGAATCTTGAAAGAGGAGACAATAATTTTTCGACTGCATCAGTCAATTTAAGCGGCGAAGTTGTAAAAGTCAAAAGCGATGATAAAATTATCAATAAAATTAATCTCAGACTGATAATAATTCCTTCAAAAAATCCTTCATCGGTAATTTTAAACGGTCCGATTTGATAAAAAATATTTCCGTCATGGCTTACCAAATGAATTAAAAATGTAAATGCGATTATCCAAATCAAAGGCTTGAGCGATTTTAAAAAAGTTGACGGCGGAATTTTTGAAATTTTGATTAAAAAAATTGTAAAAGTCGTCAAAAAGACATATGAAAAAACATGATCGACGCAAAAAATTATTATCATCAAAATCAAAAGCAAAATAATTTTAACACGCGGATCGAGACTATGAATTATTGAATTGCCTGGAAAAAATTGACCGAGAGTAATATCTTGCAGCATAAAAAAATCAACCTCCTTCAAAAAAAATCAGCGGCAACTTTTTTTAATAAAGTCGTCGCTTTCAAAAATTTTTTAAAAATTAATCAAGAAAATCTTTCAATTTTTTACTTCTTGACGGATGGCGAAGTTTTCGTAATGCTTTAGCCTCAATCTGACGAATACGCTCACGAGTTACGCCGAAACTTTGTCCGACTTCTTCAAGCGTGCGTTGTCTGCCGTCGTCCAAACCGAAACGCAATCTTAAAACTTTCATTTCACGCGGCGTTAAAGTTCCGAGAACTTCTTCAAGCTGTTCTTTGAGCAAAAGAAATGAGGCGGCATCGGCAGGAGCGGGAGCCTCTTGATCTTCAATAAAATCTCCGAGATGTGAATCTTCTTCTTCACCGATCGGCGTTTCAAGTGAAACCGGCTCTTGAGCAATTTTCATAATCTCACGAACTCGCTCGACACTTACGTCCATTTCTTCGGCAATTTCTTCAGCCGTCGGATCACGATTTAATTTTTGCAAAAGATTTCGCGAAACTCTGATTAATTTGTTGATCGTTTCAACCATGTGAACCGGAATACGAATTGTCCTTGCCTGGTCGGCGATTGCACGAGTGATTGCCTGACGAATCCACCAAGTCGCATAAGTTGAAAATTTGTAACCTTTATTGTAATCGAATTTTTCAACGGCTTTAATCAGTCCCAGATTTCCTTCCTGAATGAGATCCAGAAATAACATTCCGCGACCGACATATCTTTTTGCAATGCTTACTACCAAGCGCAAATTTGCCTCAGCCAATCTTTTTTGAGCCTCTTCGTCGCCGGCCTCCATTTGTTTTGCAAGTTCAACTTCTTCCTGTGCAGTCAAAAGCGGAACTCTTCCGATTTCTTTGAGGTACATTCTTACCGGATCGTCAATAGTGACTCCTTCGGGAACACTTAAATCAACTTCTACTTCACTTGTATGCTTGGTTGATTCCGAACTTCCTTCAGTAATCTCGGTTGAAGGCTGCTCTTCAACTTCGTCATTAACCACAGATTCATTGTTTTCATCGGGATTTGGATTTTCATCGGGAACGGAATTATCATCTTCATAATCGTCAATTATTTCTATTCCGTTCTGATTAAAAGTATCATAAAGTTCATCAATGTCGTCAGCCGTCAATTCCTGCTTTTGAAATGCTTCTTCAAATTCGCTTATGGTCAATGTTCCTCCGTTGAGCAATCCTTTTTTCAAAAGACTGTCAACTATTGGGGAGCTGTGAATTATGTTATCCTCAATCACATTCATTGTATTATTTTTTTCCGACATACGCTGCCCCCTCTTTTCTATTCTGATATTTGTAATTTGTCAATTTCATTTTTTATTTCACGAGATTTTTTCATTTTCTCTGTATAATCCGAATTTCCTGCAGACATTTTTCCGATTTCTTCAGTCAATTTATTGTATTGCGTTTTCAATTTATTTAATCTCATTGCTTTGATTGAATCTTCGTAAGCCTGCCGTTTATTTTCTTGATTTGAATTATTTTCGTCTTCAAGAATAAATTTTGCGATTGCTGCCATTGCCCTTTGACTTACTTCACTTTGTGCATCAAGATCATTAGGCAGTTTTTGCATTTTCGCGCATTTTATCAAATAATTAAAAATTTCTCGGTGAATCGGAGAAAAATCATTTTCATTAAATAAGGTTTTAACATGAGTCATTAAATCCAAATCGTGCCAAAGAGTTTTCAAAATTATTTCTTCAGCCGATGATTGCCGACTTATTTCCTCCGTTAAAATAATTTTTTCCGACTTTGAATTTTTCGGAATAAATTTATTTTGATTTCGTTTAAAATTTTTCATTTCGGCATTAATTATATCCTCATTTATTATTAATGTTCTTGCAATTTGTTTTTTATATTCGCTCAAAACAGTCACATCTTCAATTTCGATTAAAAGCGGCAAAAGTTGATTTATAACGTCTCTTTTGCCTTCGAGCGAAGAATAATCATTGCGTTTGAGTACATATTTGAATTGATAATCTATAATTGAAAGTGCTTGAGGTATTAATTTTTTAAATTCTTCAACGCCGTGATTTTTAATAAAATCGTCAGGATCTTTTTCATTCGGAACGGTAATAATTTTTACCTCCGCACCTGCATTTAAAGCAATCGGCAGGGCACGAAGAACGGCACTTTGACCGGCATCATCGTTGTCATAGCAAAAATAAAATTTGCGAGTGTATTTTGTCAAAAGTTTTGCCTGTTCAGCAGTAAAAGCAGTTCCGAGCGAAGCGACGACATTTTTAATTCCTGCGGCGAAAAGTGAAATTACGTCCATATAACCTTCGACGATTATCACATAATCAAGTCGTCGGATAAATTGCGTCGCACGATTCATATTGAAAAGAAGTTTTCTTTTGCTGAATACGAGAGTTTCGGCTGAATTGAGATACTTCGGCATGTCAAAATCCAGCTGCAAATTTTTTTTATCGTCAATGATTCGTCCGCCGAAAGCAACAGTTTTTCCGAAAAAATCATCAATGGGAATCATAACGCGATTTCTGAAATTGTCATAAATTCCCGAATTATTTTTTCGTCGTTTCGATACACCTGCCGCAATTAATTGATCTTCCGAAAATCCTTTTTTGTTTATGAGTGCTTTTGAAAGTGCGTCCCAAGAATCGGGAGCAAATCCCAATTTAAATTCTTCAATGATTTCTGTACTTATTCCACGCGACTTAAGATATTTCCTGCCTGTTTCGCCGTAAGAAGTTTTCATCAGGCAATTATGAAAAAAATCCTTTGTCAGAGAATTTATTTTGATTAAATTCCTTTCAAGATTTTCTTTTTCAATCTGTGCAGGCGATTTATTTTTTTGAAAATGAGGAATTTCTATGCCCAAACGTTCGGCTTGAAATTTAACGGCATCGCTGTAAGAAATATTTTCAATCATCGAAATGAAATTAAAAACATTTCCGCCGGCATGACAGCCGAAACAATAAAAAAAACCTTTTTCCGGGCTGATGTTGAATGAAGGAGTTCTCTCGGAATGAAACGGACAACATGCCCAATATTTGCCGCCTTTTTGTTTTAAAGAAACATATCTGGAGACGACTGAAAAAATATCGGAACGTTCACGAACTTTTTCGGTAAAAGAATTAAATTCATCATTATGAACCATCGCCGTTAAATCTCCTCACTTTCGTTAATTATTATTCAATAAATAATTTAAAAATCCTTTAACAATCAAATAATTTTCACGCGCAAAAAAATTTTCGGAGATGAAAAAA
>CAJOPN010000102.1 GCA_905236285.1 uncultured Selenomonadaceae bacterium
ATTTTGTAAGTCAAAACAAACAAGCCGTAATTTTGACTGATCGGACCTTTCGTCCTCCACGGATATATATTTCCGAAAAATTCATTGACGAGATAATTTTCAAGAATATTACTGCTTTCAATCCGCACTTCAAGATTTGGATTTGTAATAAGTTCTGTCCTTGCGAAAATTTCATTCATCATTTGAAAATAAACTTTTTCATCGTAACGAATATTTTTCAAAAGCATGGGAACTTGTTTATTTAAAAAATTTTCACTCTTGTAAACTGCCGAAACATTATCAATTTCATCTAGATTATCGTTGTTTATGAGTTCGTCAATTTTATCGAGATAATAGCCGAGAATTATTAAACGCTGATCGATTGTAAGTCGACGCTCTTGAAGGATATGAATACCGGCCATTTGAATTTCAACGAGATAATCAATTAATTTATCGGGGACATTCGGATTATATACATCGGTTTCGTCGTCAGTCTCATTTATAATGAATTTAAGCGGTTCGTTCAAAGCCAATTTTGCGGCGAGAGGACAGGCAAGCGAAAGAGTACGTTCACAAAAATCATCAATAAAATAAGTTCGACGCGGAAAAGTTCGACAAGTACCCGAAAGAAAATTTTCGCCTTCGGAAAGCTGCAGACCGCACAAATTTTTTTCATTTAGAAACGGACAAGCATTTTGCTCATTGAAATTTATATAATAGTGACCGTTCTTGAAGTCGGCGATATTTGAATTGAATTTTCTGTAACGATTCGCCGCCTTTGCATCAATTTCAATCTGCCAATTTTTGCAGCAAACAGCATTGCAGCTCGGACCGTCGCAAATGAATTTACTGACGTATTCCGGCTCATAATAAATTTTCTTCATCAAAAATCACCTGCTCCATTAAAATTTTGTTAGATATTTTATATTTTTGGATTAAATTTGTCAATTTTCTATTGCCATTTAAAGATTTTAATTATAAAATATGTTTCGTTAATTTTTGGTCTTAATGAAAGGACTGATGAAAAAATGTTGGAGCGTTTGGAAAATTTGCCTGTCGGAAGTTTTCATTATAAATTGTTAATTGTAACGGGACTGGGCTGGCTTTTCGATTCAATGGACACGGGATTAATTTCTTTTGTACTGCCGATGCTTGCGAAAGATTGGAATCTTGCGCCTGAACAAGTCGGCTTAATCGGATCGATCGGATTGTTCGGAATGGCAATCGGTGCTGTTATGGCAGGATCACTTGCGGATAGATTCGGACGAAAAAATATTTTTGCGGCGACTGTAATTTTATACAGCATTTCAACGGGACTTTGTGCAGTTGCCTGGAGTTATGAATCGCTTTTGGTCTTCAGATTTTTGGTAGGTTTCGGACTCGGCGGAGAACTTCCGGTTGCGGCAACTTTGGTTTCGGAATACGCTCCTGCTCATTTAAGAGGACGTTTCATTGTTCTGCTTGAAAGTTTTTGGGGAGTAGGCTGGCTGGTTGCGGCACTTTTGAGTTATTTTTTCATTCCTGCATTCGGCTGGAAATCGGCGTTCATAATCGGAGCATTGCCGGCGTTTTATGTATTTTTAATCAGATTGCATATGCCTGAATCTGTTCGTTATCTTGTCTCCAAAGGAAAAATTTCGGAGGCTGAAAAAATTATCGATGAACTTGAATGTAAATTGGGAGTTGAACATAAACCGTTTGAAAAAAATATTTCATTGCCCGAAGTGATTCAACCGAGTCCTTTGACGCTTTTCAATTCACAATTCAGAGTAAGAACAATAATGCTGTGGCTGACATGGTTCGGAATTGTTTTCAGTTATTACGGAATTTTTATGTGGCTGCCTTCAATCGTCTATGCTCAAGGATTTGAAGTTGTAAAATCTTTTGAATATGTTTTGGTTATGACGCTTGCACAGTTACCGGGATATTTTACTGCGGCATGGCTGGTTGACAAAATCGGTCGACGTTACACACTTTCGTCATTTTTGTTGATGAGCGGCATCTGTGCATTTTTCTTCGGCAATGCTCAATCTTCGACGGCACTTTTGATAAGCGGTGCGGCGATGAGTTTTTTCAATCTCGGAGCATGGGGAGTAATTTACACGTATACGCCTGAATTGTATCCGACTTTTATAAGAGCACTCGGTTCGGGATATGCGGCAGGATTCGGAAGAATCGGCGGAATAATTGCGCCTGCGCTTGTCGGTTCATTGATTGCATCGGGATTTCATTTTGATATGATTTTTGTAATTTTTGCGTCAGTCTTTATTGCAATTTCAGTCGTCGTTATGAGTCTCGGTCTCGAATCAAAACAAATGTCGCTTGAAGAAATAAAATAAAAAAAAATTTCGATATAAATAAATTTCGCGAGATGAAAAAATTTTTCAAAGTCGCGATTTTTTTTTTGTAATGAAAAAATTTTTTGAAAAGTCTTGACAACGTCGCTTTTTTTTTTTTTAAATATGGTTTAAAGTTTTTTTTGTTTTTTCTCGGTTAAAAAGGAGAGGTTTATCATGGCAGTAATTTTTAATAAGACGAGCAGCACACTTGTATCCGGAACAGATTCTGCAGATTCAATTAAAAACGGCGGTTATGACAGCGTCGACGGTTGGAGTTATCTGGAGGACGTTACGATTGAATCCGGTGCAGGTAACGATACAATCGATAGTACCGATGATTATTTCACTTTCTTCGATGAAGAGCCAGATGGAAGATTAATTCAATACGCTGACGGTGACGGAAATGATATTGTCAATGCTTTCAACCGCAACGATACAATTCAACTTCTCAACAATTCTACAGTAAGTTCAATTTCAAAGAACGGCAATGATATTATTGTTTCGATCGGCAGCGGAAGTATCAATTTGAAAAATACATCTGATATTAAAACGCCGATTTATTTTATTGATCAAAATAAGAATGAGTCGGCATTTGTTTTTGACGGCAATGATTCGGTTAAAGTTGACATTTATGATTCAACTGCTTCTATTGAAGGAGCAGACGGTAATGATGCTATTAAAATCAGAGCAGATTATTACAATGATGATACTACGATTGATACAGGTCTCGGCAACGATACAATTTATCATTTAGATTATTCAAGCAGAAGTAATTTTATTTATGATGAAGGCGACGGCGAAGATGTAATTTATGGATAATTCAACGGCACGATCGATCTTACGTCAGGTTCGGTTACAAATCACACATTCAATTCAAACGGCGATGACATTTTGACAATCGGCACAGGCTCTATCACAATTAAAAATACTTTTTCTTATTCAAAGACAAGTCAAAATAATTTTATTGTAAGAACAAAAAATTCCGACGGCTCTTATCATTACGATCGTTATTATTATGGAACTAAGTATAATTTAATCGACAGCAGTTCAACCGACAAAAACGGAACGAGCGAAAACGACTGGATGAATCTTTATGCAAGTGATACAACAATTAATTCAGCAATGATTGGATAAAATATTCAAAGAACAACGATGAAATTACGATAGGGTTTAGTACATCAGATACAATCAATAAAAAAGGAAGTTTTGTAACAGGAACTGACGAAGACGATTTTATTATTTTCAAACCAAATTACAATAATTATATTGCCGATACAATTATTGCCGGAAAAGGTAACGATTCGATTTTTCTTAATTATCATTACAGGAATAGGTATAAAGAAAATTTCGTTCAATATTCAGCAGGTGACGGCAAAGATACAGTTGTCGGTTACTACAACAGAAATGTAATTCAACTCAGCGATACGACTTTGACAAATCTTTCACTCAGCGGTGATGATGTTATTCTTAACATTGCTACAGGTTCAATCACTCTCAAAGATGCAAAAGATAAAGTCATCAACATTCAAGAAAATACAGGTTCAATTTCATCATTCTATTTTGATGAAGGTACTTTCTCAACGATTAATGCAATTTACAATGAAAGTTCCGGAGAAACAATTAAAGGAACTGACGGCAAAGATTACATAATCGATGATACATATCGTTCGGCGATTGAAGCAGGTGCAGATGTATTTGTTTACAATAGCGGCGGCGGAAATGATATTATTACGGATTACTCTGCAGCGGAAGAAGATATTATTCAACTCGGTGCTAAAGCTCAAATCACAGGTGCAAAATTCAGCGGTGATGATTTAATTTTAAGTATCGGCAAAGGCAAATTGACCGTTCAAGGTGGTGCAAGTCAATCAGTCACAGTCGTTGATGAAAATGATCTTGCAGCAGTTTATAAAAAATTTACAAGAAATTCAGCTTCAAACGGTTTTGCCGAACGCTGGTTTCTGGACGATTCAAATTTCTCAATGCAACCTTCTGAATTGGATTCAATTTTAAATGAAAAATCGAATGAAATTGTTGTCGATGAAAAATTTGATGTCAAAACAAAATTTGCGCAGGAAAAAATTATTCCGCTTACTGAAAATAAATCTGATAAAAAATAAAATTTAAAGCAAAAAGAATTTAATCCGTCACGAAAATTTTTGACGGATATTTTTTTGGTAAAAATCTGAAAAAATTTTAAATAAAAACTTTGCACAAATTCAATTATGGTGTATAATACAGAAAATTTATAAACGGAGGCGAAAAAATTTTTGTTGCAGGCAATTAAAAAATCTCTCAAACCTTTTGATTATGTTTTGTTGATTATTGCCGTTTGGATGTTTTCAAATTTCAATTATGACAATCTCGGAATAATCGACATTGTCTATATCGTTACATTTTTAATTTGGTTCGTCATGTTGATTGTAAGAACAAACATATATTATCAAGGACAAGGAAGGAAACAAATAAAATGAAGAAAGCAATTTTTTTTGATATAGACGGAACTTTGATTGACACGACAAAAAATAAAATGCATTTGTCCGAAAAAGTGCGTGAGGCATTGAACAAACTCAAAAAGGCGGGACATTATATTTTCATTGCAAGCGGCAGACCTTTGGATTTTTTAGATTCGGAATTTGTTAGTTTCGGTTTCAACGGTTTTGTTTTAATGAACGGCGCAGTTGTGGTCATTGATAACAAAGTAATTTTCGATGAACCGATAGATCAAAAAATTGTTGAGGACGTTTGTAAATTCTGTGATGTCGAAAATGTTGAATATATTCTGGAAAGTCATCCGAAAGTATATCTTCCCGAACAGTTTAAAGAATCGGAATTGTTTTTTGCATATATTGACATTGATATTTTGAAATTTGAAAGAAAATTTAAGCTCGGTGAATTTCCGACTTATAAAATGGAATTTTTGACGAAACGCGACGATGCAGGAGAAATTTATTCAAAATTATTGAAAACGCCGACGCTGACCGGAATAAATGATCCGTTTCATTGTGACAATTTGGAACTTTATGCGGCGAAAACTTCAAAGGCAACGGGAATACTTCACGCGCTGAAATATTTAAAAATTGATATTGCAAACAGTTACGCATTCGGAGACGGCTTGAATGATATTGAAATGATTCAAACGGTCGGCTGCGGTATGGCGATGGACAACGGCAATCCGAAATTAAAAGAAATTGCCAAGCACACAGTACCGAGCGTACATGAAGACGGAGTTGCATACGGAATCGAGCGATATATTTTATGAAAAAATTTTTTTTATTGATATTTACAATCTGCACATTTTTGATGACAGGCTGCGGCGGCGGAACAAATTCCGAATCAAATGCCGAAACAAATGCCGAAGAAAATCAATCATCAACGGCAAATGCTCAACAATCTGAAAAAGTTGACGGCGAATTGACAATTAAAATGCTAAATGTAGGACAAGGCGACGCAATTTTAATTCAGACTAAGACGCAAAATATTTTGATTGATACGAGTGACACCGATGAGAGGGATAAACTTCGTGCAGAACTTGACAAGGCAGAAATCAAAAAAATTGACAAATTGATTTTGAGCCATGCACACGCGGATCACATAGGCGGCGCAAAACTCGTTATTGAAGATTACAACGTTGAAACAGTTTACAATGAGGGAACAGATCGCGGAAATTACAACGTTTATAAAGGATACATCACAGCGGCAAATAAAAAAAATATTCGCGTCAAAACTTTGCAGGCAGGCGACAAATTAAATTTCGGCGGAAAAGTTTCATTTGAAGTTTTTTATCCTACTGAGGAACTTCGTCAACGTTTTGCAGATCAAAAAGATTATAACGATACTTCAATAGTCGGGAAATTAACTTTCGGAGATTTTTCAATGCTCTTCACGGGTGATGCCGAAAAAGCCGCCGAAAATGAAATTTTAAATACGAAATACAAAAAGAAATTAAAAAGTACAATTTTTAAAGCACCTCATCACGGAAGTAAAACATCTGCCGGAGCTGATTACATGAAAGCAGTTTCTCCCGAATGTGTCGTAATTTCTGCAGGCGATCCGAGTGATCCTACAGGCAGCGGCAATTCTTACGGACATCCTCACTATCAAGCGTTAAATTCTTACATAAACAACGGCGGAGTTGACAAAAATAAAATTTATTGGACATTTGAAAACGGAACGATAACAATTAAAAGCGACGGAAAAAATTATTCGATAGAGACAGAGAAAAAATCAAAATGGATTGATAAACGGCTGAAAAAATCAAAATAAAATTGAGGCGAAATCAAAATGACATATACAACGACGACTGTAATAACAGAAGCTTATGTTGACAGAATAGAAGAAGTTGAAAAAGGCGTTGACAAAGCGGTGATGTATTTCGGTGAAGATGATGAAAAGGTGGTGATGCCGTTGACAATGCTGCCGAAAGGTATCAAATCGGACGACACAATCGAAATTAAAATTCGTATCGTCTAACAATTTTTTCATTGACAGAAAGAAGTGATGATATTGGTGAGGCGACTCACAAAAATATTTGCTCTGATGATTTTGATGATATTTGCGGCATCAACTGCTCAGGCTGATTCACGCTTGAATGAATTGCAATATCTCAAAACTTACGAAACGGAATCAAACGGCAAAACCATTTTCAGAATAGAAATCGGTCTCAAAAGAGAAAATATAAATTACAATGTTAAAATTCCGACTTCAGTATCAAGTATAATGTTCATAGATTTTGAAAATACCGTATCGGGAAAATTGGCTCGACGTAACAGTGGACAAATTTTTTTGAGCGGCGAAGAAAAAGTTTCGATTAAAGAGACAAAAATTAATTTCACACGTGTGCAAATGAAATTGCCGATGATTGTAAGCGACGGCGATTATAAAGTTTATACCGACAAAAAACCGTATCGCCTGATAGTTGATATTGAAAAATCAAATTTAAAAAATAACGGCGGCAATGATGATTACAATTTCGGAAACGGCTGCATAGTAATTGACGCGGGACACGGCGGAAGTGATTCGGGAGCAGTCGGCGCAAATGGAGTAAGTGAAAAATCTGTAACATTGGCAGTTGCATTGAAAGTTCAAAGAAATTTGCAGCAATCAGGAGCACAAGTCGTAATGACACGCACTACTGACAGAGATGTTGCGTGGTCGGACGCTTCAAACGGCGAAGAATTACAGGCAAGAGTTGACAAAACTCCTCCCGGTGCGGCAGTTTTCGTAAGTATTCATTGCAATGCCTTTTCAAATGCCGCAACAAACGGAATGGAAACATATTATTATTGGAACAGTCACGAAGGTTATCGACTTGCAAAAATTCTTAATGAAGAATTGGCAAATTTCGGAAACAGATTTAATCGCGGCGTTAAAGGTGCAAATTTTTATGTATTGAAACATGCAACGGTACCTGCATCATTGGTTGAACTTGCATTTGTGACAAATCCCGAAGAAGAATATCTTTTGGCGGACGATGATTATCAAGAGCAGTTGGCATTGGCAATAACTCGCGGCATAAAACGTTATCTCGGAAAAAATCCAAACGGAAATTTTAATGACTGAAGGAGGAGTCATTTTTAAATGAATAAAATAAAAAAATTTTTATTGCCGATTATGATTGCGGCGATGATGATTTGTGTCGGCTGTGATAATCAGAACGGAAACGGCGGCAATAATCCGAATGAATCTGAAATTGAAAAAACAAAACAGGTTGAGCAAACAGAAAATCCCGATGAAAAAGATCCGAAACTTCCGCCGAATCCGCCGCAAACAAAACATGTAAACGAAAATAAAAATGCTGAATCAAAGAATGTGAAAGAAATGAAAATAAAAGTATATTATCCCGATGAAAGCGGCTTGAGATTAATCGGAGTGAATCGCGAAATAAAAATAAGCGATGCAAATGAAAAATATAAAGCTGCAGTAGAGGCGGTAATGACTCCGCCGACAGAAAAAAATTTGACGAGCGTAATAAAAAACAATTCTTCATTGATAAGTGTCAAAGTGCAGGACGGAACGGCAGTTGTAAATCTCGACAAAAAAATTAAAAATGGATTTACGGGAGGCTCAACCGGCGAAGAATTTTTAATCGGAAGTGTCGTAAACACTTTGACGGAATTTAAAGAAGTCAAAAGCGTAAAATTTTTGATTGACGGAAAAGAAGTTGAAACTCTTTCGGGACACATGGATTTATCCGAACCGATCGAGCGAATGAATAATTTGATGAACAATTAAAATCAATTAAAAAAGATAAAAAATTTTTAAAAAGAAATTTCGGCTCGCATTAAAAAAATTTTTTTGAAAATGTTGTTGAATGTTGGCAGGAATTTTTATATTTTCATTGAAGAAAAAAATATAAATTAATTTCGGAATTGTAAACCTTCAAGGACAGGAGGAGGCTATTCGTTTTGGAAAAATCTACAGTAATAGGTGTTATTTTGGGATTTATTTCCGTTTTCGTCGGTATGATTTTAAAAGGAGCACCTCTGACAGCGTTAAACAATCCTGCGGCTTTCTTGATAATTATCGGCGGAACATTTGCTTGTTTGTTTAATGCCTTTCCGATGGATCAAGTAAAAAAACTGCCGACATTATTTAAATTAACGTTTCGTGCGCCGGAATCTCAAAGTAAGGCGGAATTGGTAAAGCTTTTTATAGAACTTTCACAGATTGCACGCCGCGAAGGAATTTTGGCACTTGAAAATAAAGTTGGCGACATAAAAGATCCATTCTTCAGAAACGGTTTGAGTATGGTTATCGACGGTATGGATCCGGATTTCGTCAGCGATGTTCTCGATGCAGAGCTTGCAGTTATGGAAGGTCGTCATAGTGAAGGACGTTCAATTTTCACTCAGGCAGGAACTTATGCTCCGACATTGGGCGTTCTCGGCGCGGTTGTCGGTCTTATCGCAGCTCTTGCAGATTTGTCGGACGTTAATAAACTCGGTCATGCTATCTCGGCTGCATTCGTCGCTACAATTCTCGGTATCTTCACAGGTTACGTTATTTGGTTGCCGCTTGCCAACAAATTAAAATTGAAATCAGCCGAAGAAATTGGAATCAAGAGAATGATTATTGAAGGAATCCTTTCACTCCAAGCCGGCGATTCACCGACAGCAATCGAGGCAAAATTGATGGTCTTCATTCCTCAAAATGAAAGAGAAGCTATCAAAGGCGGCGGCGGCGGCGAATAATTGATGAGGTGAAAAATTATGGCAAGAAAAAAACGCGGCAAAGCACATGAAGAAGAAGCTAGTGAGGCTTGGTTATTGCCTTATTCGGATTTGATGACGCTTTTATTGGCATTATTCATTGCACTTTTTGCTATCACTCAGACGGATCAGACAAAAATTACCGCATTGGCTCAAGCATTTTCGGCAGCATTCAACATGGGCGGACCTTCATTCTTCAATCAAATGGGACCGAATGTCAGCGCGAAAAGAGAAGTAATTTCCAGTGAAGATTCGGGCAACTCTGCTTACATTCAAGAAAATCAAACTCTTGAATCAATTCAAAAGCAACTCGATGATTACATTCAACAAAATAATTTGCAAGATCAACTTTCAACTCAGCTTGAAGAAGAAGGCTTAATGATTCGTATCAAAGAAAAGGCACTTTTTCCGTCAGGTTCTGCAGATTTGGTGCCTGAATCGGCTCGAATCGGTCCGATCGTCGCTGGATTACTGGCATCAATTCCCGAACGTGTTTTAATTTCCGGTCATACTGATACCGATCCGATCAGCAATGCAAGATTTCCTTCAAACTGGGAATTGAGCTCAACGAGA
>CAJOPN010000103.1 GCA_905236285.1 uncultured Selenomonadaceae bacterium
AGCTATTGATTGACTTGAATTCCATAAAATTAGTCGTTTGGGATCTTGACGAATGTTTTTGGCAGGGAACACTGAGTTCAAGCGAGCCGATACGCCCAGTTCAAGAAAATCTTGATGCCGTTCGGAAGTTGACCGATGCGGGGATTATAAATTCAATATGTTCAAAGAATGATTATTCCGAAGCCAAAGCCAAACTTATTGAACTCGGCGGCATTTGGGATTTTTTTGTGTTTCCCTCGATTGATTGGACACCAAAAGGCGAGCGTCTCAGAAAAAATATTTCTTTGATGAAACTTCGCCCTAATAATGTGCTTTTTATTGATGACAACGCCGCAAATTTGAATGAGGCAAAATTTTATATGCCCGAAATAAAGCTGCTTAAAGTTGAAGAATTGCCCGATTTGTATGCAGGTGTAGAAAAAATGTCCCGCTCCGATGCAGAACATCGACGTTTGGAACAATATAAAATTTTAGAAAGAAAAGAAAACTTCAGATTAATTACCCCCTCCCCATACTTAATACGATTAAGGACGCGCCGACAAATAACGAAAAATTTCTGCAGTTATCTGAAATTAAAATTGCCCTTTCATACGATTGCAGAAAAAATATTGACCGCATAACGGAGCTGGTTCACAGAACTAATCAGCTCAACTATACCAAACGCCGCGATACGAAAGAGCAACTTTTGAATTTGACGGACGATAAAAATTATGAGTCTGCCGCAGTTTATGTAAAGGACAGATTCGGTGACTACGGTTGCGTCGGCTTTTATTGTTTGAATAAAATCGAAAATAGGCTGGAGCATTTTCTTTTTTCCTGCAGAATTTTGGGAATGAGCGTAGAGCAGTTCATTTACAAAAAATTGAATTGCCCAAAACTGGAAACAGTCGGCGAAGTTGCCAATTCTGCCGAATCCGAGCAAAAAATCACTTGGATAAAGGAAATTGATTTTGACAAATACGAATCCGAAACGAGTGCTAAAAATGAACAGAAAAACGAACTTCCGAAAATTTTGTTAAAAGGACCGTGCGATCTTTCCGGGATTTTTCCAATTCTGCAGTCTGTCGGAGAGATAGATGCTGAAACAAATTATGTTAATGAGAAAGGCGTACAGATAAATCACCAAAATAACACTGTTCACATACTCGAATCGGTAAGTTTGAATGAGGAGCAAATTAACGAAATTGTGAACGACGTGCCTTTTTTGGATAAAGGCAGTTTTGAAACGAAAATTCTTTCAAGCGAATATAAAGTTGTTGTTTTGAGTACGCTTTCGGAGAGATACAATATTTATCGCAACCGCCAAAACGGTATACGGGTGGCTTTTGCAAATCCCAATGATTTGACGAACGAAAAAAATTGGAAAAATTTTATTTCAAAAGAATTTTGGCCTATGGGCGTTGATTTTACCGTCGAACAACTCAAGCATTTCAAAGAAAATTACGAATTTGAAGGTTCTTTGTCGCCCGAGGAAACTTTGGAAAATATAAAAAAAATCCGAAAGTTGATTGACGAAAAAGTTTTGTTGATACTTTTGCTTGGCAGCGAAGCAGAATTTCCGGGCTGCAACGATTACCGTTTGTCAGTCACAAGGAAACGTCGGAGCATAAATCGACTTTTGGAAAAAGAGTTTGGCAATTCAAAAAATACGCAGCTCATCAACTACACAAAATACGTTAAATCCGAATCTGATTATTTAAGTCCTATCGATGACCATTTTCAAAGGCACATTTATTTTGAAATGGCAGACGATATAAAAAATGTTATTAACGATTATTTCAAAAACAATATACTTAAAGTTAAACCGTCCGAAATAACAGCTTTGATGTGGGGAACAGGTGAGCTTTACGGCAAACTGTCTGTTTTTTATCAATCGGAAGTCGAACGGGGAAATCTTAAAATTGTCGGCTACGGCGTTCTTTCGGAGAACCAATGTACTTTTTACGATAAACCAGGGGGGCAAATAATTTCGCCCGATAATTTTCAAATTGTGATTGTTTCGTCTGATAATTTTTACGGGCATGTAAAAACATTAAACGGCTTTGGGATTGACGGGCATTTTATTATAGACGGCAGAGTTTTTCAGATGCCAAATTTTAATTTTCCGCGTTTTTGCGAAAACGGAACTGCTCTCGGTTCTCTGAACGAAAATAATTTTTCCGACACGTCCTGTGCCGTTTACACTCGGATATTTTCCGGCGAAAAAGTTTTGTTGGTACTGGGGCGCGAAAGCTCTGTCAGCAATGTTTCTTTTGCAGCGGACACATTCGGAGAAGTTGCAATAGGCAATTACACGACAGTTGAGCAGAATACTATTTTCAAATTCGGCATAAACGAGGAGAATTACTGTCACAGGGTCAGCAGTTATAGTTTTAAGTACGGAGAAATAATTCGTCAGAGAATACAAGTAGGTTCCGATGTGAGAATCGGCGTGGGCACAATAATAATTTCAGACAAGCCCGAAACGCCGCTTGTTATCGGAAATGGGGCAATTATTAAACCCGGCAGCGTGATTGTCGAAAATGTTCCGCCTTACGCGATAGTCGGCGGCAATCCCGCGAAAATTATAAAATACAGATTTTCAAAAAAAATTATTGAAGAGTTGCAAAAAATACAGTGGTGGAATTTGCCTATTGATAAAATATACGAGCATTTCCAATATTTTTCTCAACCGACGGAATTTAAAGACAAGATTAAATCCTGTCTTTAACCATTATTTTCTCCAAATAAAAAACAAAATTGCGTGATTGACAGAAAAGTTGTATACTGATTAAAGCGG
>CAJOPN010000104.1 GCA_905236285.1 uncultured Selenomonadaceae bacterium
CACTCAAATTTTGGTGAACGACATTAACGATTTTCACCGAGACGCCTATCAAAGTGCCTTTAACTTTTTCACTACCACTACTTATCCATTCCACATTTGGGAAGAAACTAAACCTGACGTTGATAATCTGATCGCGCGGATTAACAATGTTTGCTCCGTTTTAGACAAACCGCCTGTTGTTTGCATTGACTACCTTCAACTTTTAGGCTCCGGTTCCGATAAACCTAAAGCCGTCATTGATGACGCTTTACAAAAATTCTTCAACTTCAGGCGGGAGACCAATACCACCTTCATTTTAATCAGCAGTCTCAACCGCGCCAATTACAACACCGACGCCAATATTGCAGGGCTTAAGGAAAGCGGCGGCATTGAATATTCTGCAGACGGGATTTTCTTCCTTCAATACATTCTCGATACCCGTACTGCTAAAGACTCTGAAGATGCTATGAAAAAAATCCCTCGTGAAATTCAACTTAAATGTTTGAAATATCGCTACGGCAGTCAATTTGATATCGGCTTTTATTATTATCCCAACGCTGATTCTTTTCTTCCTATGGATAACGATACCTACCTTTCGCTTTGTAATTCTACTTCCGATAAAACCGTTGCCCATTCTGGAAATATTGCTTTGGCTTAATCTTTTGTTTAAGGAGTTTTTTTATGCAAAGCACTGAAATTACAAACGTTCAAATTTATCCCTCAACCAAACGCCTCGTACCGAATTTTAAACTTGTCAAAGTTACTCAAAAAATGGACAGTGAACTTTATACCGATATTGTCAACGGCAAACGCAAAGGCGGCGTCGTCGAAAAGAAAAACCACAAAAAACACGGCGATATTGTTTCTGTCTACACCGTCACTAACGCCAAAGGGTACGATAATACCGACCCGCTTAACGTCACTGATTATGCGGTTTTAAGCGTTTGCGCGTCCGAATATGATATCGGCAACCGTTATACTACCGTTGCTATTATCCTGCGCGGCTTAATCGGTAAAGTTGGTAACCAAAATGTCAGACCGCGCCCTGATCAGTACAACGCCATTATCAACAGCCTTAAAAAGTTAATGTTTACCGGCATTGAAATTGATTTGTCCGTTACCAATGCGGAATTGAACTACGGCGGAAAAGAAAAAATTACTTCCGCTCTTTTACCCGCTAAAATCGTTGAAACTTCAATTAACGGGAAAATTGTTGATGACGTCATTTATTTTTTGGACGAAAGTCCGCTTATGGAAATTGCTCGCGCCAGAAAACAAATTCTGACTTACGACGCCGAACTTTTGAACGTTCCCAACCAAAATAATACGCTTTTAGTTATCGCTGTCAAAAATTATGTTATTATCCGCGTTTTAGAAATCAAGCTTCATAAACTGACGCCTACTCTTACATTTGGTGACATCTTTGAAAAGTGCAGAATCGCCAACGCCGACAGAAAAATTAAACAACGCACTCGTTCATACGTCATCAGTTTTTTTGAACACTTGCAGAATAAAGATGAAATTTCTTCCTTCAAAATTTTCAAGAAACATAACAAATTTTACAGTATTTCTTTTACGTTTTAACCTCGTTAGAATTTTCTGTCAATTTAAAATTTCAGCTCTTTTTCATTAAAAAAACGAACTCGTTCATTTTTTTTTCATTTTTAAGAATGGCGTTATAAAGCCATTCTTTTTTTTTACCCTCTTACAAATGGCGTCGTGACGCGACGTCACAAATGGCGTCAAATGAGCATAGTACATTCTGTCACTTTGCATAGTACATTCTGTCACTTTGCATAGTACATTCTGTCACTTTGCATAGTACATTCTGTCACTTTCTAAGGTCGAAAAAGTGCCCGCAAATCCGCAATGGAACGCCAAATTTTTACACTTGCCAAAAATGGTTAGATATTTTAAGTATTATAAATATCTTAGGCGGAAAAATTTTTTTCACGCCTAAAGGCTAAAAATTTTTCCGGCTGTGAGGGAATGGGAAAACAAAAAAGCCGCGAATGAGAATAATTTTCAATCGCAAAAGTAAAAAAAAATGGCAAATTCGTAAGATATAACGCAGGATTATCTTGAGTTGTCGGAAGAATTGAACGGTAACTATAACGACAGTAAATTGGCAGATAAGCTGATAGCGATACAAGATAATTTGGAAATTAAAGTCCACAACGAAATTTGCTTGAAAAGGGACTTATAAAATTTATTGCAAGGATTACAGTAAAGAAATAAATCGGATGAACACGTTAAAAACCATAGTGGACTATTGAATATACGCCAAAAAGTGGACATAAAAAACACCATTAGTACGCTCTAAATTAAAGCGAGATATTTTTCTTGTTCATTGGCAGAGATTTTGAGAGCATCCATAGCTTGTTTAACAGTCCACTTTTTCCATTAAACTGCGAATATTTTCGATTAAATTTTTTTCTTTGCTTTCAACAGCCGCTTTTTGAGTCGCTTCAGCAATTTTGTCTTAAAAAAATTCAGCAATAATGGTATTCATTTTGACAACCTCTCATTTATTTTCTTTCAAGAAAGAAACACGGTCAGCAAGTTGCTTGTGGCGCATATCTTGCGGATTATTACAAAAGAAATAGTGAATTAAATAGTCAAGTGCTGTTCCTTTTTCCCCCTTGAAACTGCCAATGACGTAAATAATGTGCGTGCCGTCTCCAAAATCCTTGCGGTTTCTTTGATAATTCTGTCAGCATGATAAATTTTTTCGCCGTCTATATGTTCATAGCCATCTTTCACAAACATTTCAACAATTGCTTTTTCAAGTTTGCTTTCAGTGAAATTTCTGCGTTCAAATTTGTAACTGCTTATTTTAAATTTTCCAAATAATTTTTGACTGCCTCATAATTTTGACTGCCTCATAAAATTCTACTGCGTGTAAATATTGAGTCTCTGCCTCTTCCCTCAACGCAATATAAAAATCCTCGTAATCGCAATCGTTTCGCACTTCAAAGGAGTCACCTATATAATCAGAAAATTTTGTTTCAAAAATTCCCGTTTTTATGTAATTTTTCCGAAAGTAACCTATCACTGCCGAATGTTTTTTAAAGTCTTTTTCTTCTTCTGCCAACAAGGAACGCATTGCCGTAAAAATTGCGTAGTACGAGCGGTTAATTGCTGACTTGTAGGATTTATTTTCAAACATAAACTTTGAATCTTGAAGAAATTCTTCAGTTCTTTCAATCCGATATTTCGTCAGATCACGCAAGAAGTTTCCCTTCCCTCCTTATATTTCTGTAGTATGGCAATTCTTCTCCATATTTTTCAAAATCTGACTCAGGTATAACTTTTGGCGAAGTGATTATGTCATACTCTAAATCCATTCGGAGCGTTTCACTCAAAACCTGATGGCGTTTCTTTTGCAATTCCATTCTTTCGCCTTCGACTATCGCCGCAAAATCTATATCCGAATCCTCATTATAATCGCCACGCGCATAGCTGCCATACAAATAAATTGCTCTAATTTTGTCGCCGTAAACTTTTTTATAGCTGTTCACCACTCGCTGACAAATATTTTTTAAATCCGGCTTCGTCTTCATTTTTTTCCTCCTATTTTTTTATGTTAAAAAAACTCTATTTAAAATGACGTCGATCTCCAAAACAAGCGGACGAATATCTTTATCAATCCCATAAGTTTGACGAGGTATTTCATATTTGTAAAAAAATAGAGTGAACTGAATAGCCAATAATGTTTTGCTTTTAGTCAATCTAAAAATCAGGATTAAAAGGTAAAACTTCGTGCGCATCGTCTTAAATAGTTATTTCTCACAATATTTATGTTGTACCACACTTTTTTATTAACATTTCATCAAAATCGATTTCGTGATAAATTATTTTCAAGCATTGAAAATTTTCAAAATTTCTTTATGTCAGAGGCTTGTTGAATTTTTTGAAAACTGGTTTCTCGTATATTTCCAATAACTTCTTTACTTTCTAAAAAATTTACTCGAAAATTTTTGAAATTTCGATCGGTTTATTTAAAGATACTTCAAATTACTTATCATCAGAAACTTTAGGCTTATTTCTCAAAACTTCCAGCAACGGCATAATCGACGCGTAAGAAATATTTAAATTTTCGCTTTTAATTTTTTTTACCTGCAACTTCAATTTTTTAATTCTGCAATTTATCAATCGACGCGCTAATTTCTTTTTCTTTTCTTTCGCCAATTCGCAACTAAAAACAGAAAATTCGCCTTCCAATTTTTCCAACTCGCCTTGAAAATTTTTTAATTCCGATTTCAACTGATTGACAAATAACTCTTTCAATTTCTCTCACCGACGCCTACTATATCATAAAAATTGGGGCTTTGCTAA
>CAJOPN010000105.1 GCA_905236285.1 uncultured Selenomonadaceae bacterium
TTCGGATATAAATCTGCATGCTTAATATTAAGTTCGTCCATGACTTTAAAATATGATTCAATATAACGCTCGGAAATTTCTTTCCAACTGAGTCCTTCGCGATTAGCCGTCGCAATAATTTTATCATCTACATCAGTAAAATTTTGAATGTAGCGAACTTTATAACCGCGCTTGGTAAAATATCTGCGGATTGTATCCCATGTTACAAAAGGTCTTGCGTTGCCGATATGCGGCGTATTATATGGAGTAACTCCGCAACAATAAATACTGACCTCATCTTTTTTCAGCGGCTTAAAAATTTCTTTGCGTTTAGTCATCGTATTATAAACAAACAACATCTGATTCAAATCCTTTCGGAAAAATTTTATTACAAAATCTTGGATAAAAATAATTTCGTGCGCTCTTCTTTCGGATTCTCAAAAACTTCTTTAGGTTTGCCTTCCTCAACAATATATCCGCCGTCCACAAATAATAATCTCGTGCCGACTTCTCGCGCAAATCCCATTTCATGAGTAACTATAACCATAGTCATGCCACTCTCAGCCAACTTTTGCATAACATCTAAAACTTCGCCGACCATTTCGGGATCTAATGCGCTTGTAGGTTCATCGAATAACATGACTTTAGGTTGCATTGCCAACGCTCGCGCAATAGCTACACGCTGTTGTTGTCCGCCCGATAATTGATTCGGATATGCGCCGGATTTATCTCCAAGCCCGACCCTGTCCAAAAGTTCCTGCGCTATCATCTCAGCGCGTTCTTTCTCCAACTTGCGAACTTTCATCGGGGCAAGCGTAATATTATCTAAAACTGTCATGTGCGGAAATAAATTGAATCGCTGAAAAACCATGCCGACTTCCTCGCGAACTTTATTTATATTCTCCGCGCTGTCCAACATAATATTATCAACTTTCACAGTTCCTGCAGTCGGCTCTTCAAGAAAATTCATGCAACGCAACAATGTAGATTTACCTGATCCGCTCGGCCCGATTATTACAACAACTTCACGCTCGGCAATATTTAAATCTATTCCCTTCAAAACTTCCAGCTCGCCGAAAGATTTTTTTAAATTTTTTATTTCAATCATATCATGCTCCAAGCGTGCCATGTTCTTTTATTGTAGTTAATCATTTCTTTTCTTTTTATCTCCTTTATTTTAAATATTTTTATAAACTTTGTCTGCAAAATTTTCTCAAAAATCTCCACGGTATCCACCTGTAATTTTTGTGTGCTGTGTGTGTACAAACTTTGTGCAAACAGGAAAATTTTTCCAACGTTAATTTTTTTCAATCCTTTTATTGCTGAATTACCCTGTTCTCGGAATTTCGGTAAACATAAACGTAAAAATGACCTGCAGAAATTTCGTTTTCAGCTTTACGTTCTTTCCAACGCTGTAATCCTTCTGTCAGAAAATCGTCAATGAGCATATAACTTTTCCAAATTCTGTTTTCAACGTCGAGAAATAATGTCCTTTTTTACTGAGATAAATAATCTGCTTATTCAACGTAATATTTTTTTTAAATTTCTAATCCAATCGTCTAATTTAGCGGGCGTTAATTCTTGAACAGAAATACTATCTAGTGTCGGCAGAATGTAATTACTAAAAATTGATTTATATTTTTGCATAGAGTTCGGCTTTACACTCAATGAAAGAACTTTTTCAAGCCAATTCGTCATAAAATCTTTAAGCATGATATTTTCGCTGACAATTCCAATATTGCCGTGTTTCCAATCATTATAGGCGGAAACTCCTGCATCATACGCTAATTTTTTTGTAGCGAAACCGCCTTCCTCAACAACTTTGCGCTTGCCGTCATCTTTTTTTCCTGCCTCAAAAATATAAGAAAAAGTTTTTCCTCGCTTGCGTACTCGTACTTGTGCCATAAAAACACCTCACAACGCAATTTTTTCTTTATCGTTCGCGGAATGATGCATTAAAAATTCATCTTCAGCGTCCAATTTCTGTCGAATCAATCTGTATTCTTCTTCGAGTGCGTCCCGTTCTTTTTTGAACTCAGGATTTTTTTAATGTTCATTGAATCACGAAAATTTTTCATTTTAAACACTTCCTTTGAAACTAGTCTGCCCGATATTTTTTAGCCAAAGCAATCTTATTCGATGGTGTTTTTTGTGTTTTCTTCACAAAACCGTTTGTCAAAATAACTTTATTTTCAACGACGAAAAAATATAAAACTCTTGAAATATCATTGTCGACTTTGGCGCGAAGTTGGAAAAATTCCGTCATCAAGATGTTCAGAACGCGGCATTCTCAAAGCGTGTCCTTTTTCTGCCAGTAATCCCTCGCGATAAATTTTTGCTTGCATTTCATATTTTGCGAATCAATAAATTCTTCCGCAGGTGCGCGACCTTCAACAGTTTCATAAAAATCTACTTCAAAATTTGCCATATTTTTTCTTCGTCAAATTCAAGATGTGTCATAATATTTTACTGCTTTACAAAATTTCACTCAAACACTAGTCACGTTAAAAGAATGATTTCCGCCGCCGGTAACCAAAAAATTACTGCCACCGCTGTTACCATGAATAATCCGCGAATTTTCACCAGGATTTTTTCGTGAATGTGAAACAATCAAAAAATCCACCACCCCAAAAAGTAAATTGCGATAGCTATAAATCAATTTTACTTCATCATCACTAAAAGCCGAGCAATTATTTTTTTCGTTATCGAGAAGATAATCAATCGACACGCTAAAATAACTTGAAAGTTGCTTTAAAGTGTCCGCGTCCGGCTCAGTTTTATCACGTTCCCAACGTGCTATCGCCTGTTGAGTAATTCCCAAAATCTTCGCCAATTCCGCCTGAGTAATTCCCTTCGCTATTCTTAAATCTTTCAGCCTATTTGAAAAAGAAGTGCTTCCAAAATTGCCGGGAAAATTTTTTTGTCTGATAAAACCCGCACCGCCATTTGATAGATTATAGTCGTTTGAAGATTTGCTTTTCAAAACTTTAATCCAAAATTTTTCGTGCTCATTCAATTCAGAGCAGAGAATTTGCTTTTGAATGTTGCAAAAATCTTTTTTCAATCGGCTGTTTAGTTTGACCGGTATAAATTTTTTCATTCAACAGATTTGTAATTTTATAAACAATCACATCCATCACCAAGTTCTATTAAAGATTTTATCAATAATTTATTATGTTGACAAGTGATTTATCAAAATTTCAAGAAGATGATAACACAGGAAGCGATTAAATTGACGGACATCCGTTTAGAGGGATTGGAAAGGCTGATTGAAAAAGGGGCGAACTCCAAAGATTTTTGCAAGAAAATCCTGAAATTATTGAATATATGCGACTTGCAGAAAAATTTTCTGACGCGGTGATTTTGCCGATACCTGCCGACAGCCTTATCCGAGCAGGTGAGGCGGCTAAAATTTTGGGCGTTAATCCTGCGAAAATTTCAGAATACGCGGATAAAAAAATTTTGACGACATTGTTACGTTGACGGTTCAAGCCACAGTAAATTTTGGCTCAGTGAAGTCAAAGCTGTTGCGAAAAAAATCGAGGGAGTGAAACTAATGACAGATACAGCGATAACGGCGGCAACACAAAGCAATCTGCCGACAAAAACATTGGCAGAGTTGAAAGTGGAAATCAAATTTCACTTGGGACAAATGGCGGGACACGCTATTGAGATTTGAAAGTTGCTGATTCAAGCAAAGGCACAGGTTGAACACGGCGAATTTGGAAAGTGGATTGAGGAAAATTTCAATCTTACAATGCGTAGCGCACAAAATTTTATGCGTGTTGCAGAGCGTTTTGGAAATTCCAATACATCTTGGAAGTTTAACTCTTCTCAAATGTGGGAAATGCTCGCATTACCGGCAGAAGAAACTGAAAAATTTATCGCGGAGCAAACGGCAAATGATAATCCTGTTGAAGATATGAGCGTACGCGAATTGAAAACTAAAGTTGCTCAATACATTGTTGAATTAAAAGTTGGATTACTTTAGAGTAAGCCGATGAAATTCTTGTTCCGAAATATAAAACAAACAACGAATAATTTATGTGATGATGGTTTTATGGAAATAATAATTCAAATTGTTTTGGCGGTAATGTCGGCGATTGCGACAAGTGTTATCGGATATTTTTTCTACAAATTCAAAAAATACGAAAAAATATCTAAAACTGAAAACGAAAAGCAAATTAAAGAAATTTTAAGCCGCGTTGACGCAGTTGTCGGAGCATTGCGAGCGTTATGCAGTGAAAGAATTTTACAAATTTACGTCGAGAATAAAAAACGAAATTCAATTACCAAGCAGAAAAATGGATATTGCAGACAATTTGTATCGCGCCTACCATAAACTCGGCGGCAACGGCACATATTACGGCGGTTTTTGAAAGTATTTTGCAACTTCCAATTAAAGAAGAAATCCAATCGCAATTTCGAGCGGTTTAATCGGCGTGCTGACAGGTAAAAATTTACCGAAAGATGAAAAGAAAAAAATCGAATAATTTTTATAAATTCCGCTTTCGAGCGGATTTTTTTATTTTGAAAAGGACGACACAAAATGGGTAAGATTTTTATAAATCCCGGCCATTCGCCGCAGTGGGAGATTGACGCGGGAATAACGGCGACTGAGCCTGAGTCGGGTGCAGGCTGTTTCGGTTTGCAAGAAAA